>NZ_JAJDKA010000001.1:0-151816 GCF_020589945.1 Faecalibacillus sp. MSK20_93
TACCTTCACATGGTCCATTAGATATACGTCTGTCATTTATCCATGTAAAAGAGTTTAGTATTTCTTCTTTCCAATGTTCAAGCGTCACTGCAACACTTATACTTTCTTCCACATGTGTATGTTTGAATTTTTTAATTACTGCATCGAGTTCCTTTCTTTTATTAGAATTATTGACTTCTCCTTTTGAAACTTGATCGAATATCAAATATTCTTCTTTGGCATTATAGGCCTGTCTAAGTTCATCATCAAAGCTTAGTAAAGTTTCAAGTATCATGTTTTCAGTTACATGACATTCCATTATCTTATCATACTTGAACGTTTCATTGTCTATGTTATTTTTGGATTTTAACAGTATCTTGTAACGATGTTTCAATAATCTGTATTCTCTGGATTTTTTATTTTTAACATATTTACGCATAATTCTTTTTCGAGTATGATTGAGTTGATCATTTATTAGTCTGGTAACGTGAAAATGGTCAACAAGCAAGGTCGAATTTGGAAAATATGTCTTTAGTAAGGGTTTGAATATAAAGCTCATATCAGTGCATATGTATTCGACCTTTTTTCTTTCTTCCAAATCAATCTTAAATAGATAGTCAGACATGATATCATGTGTTCTGGATTCAACGATATCAATAATCAAATTGTTTTCAAAGTTCATAAGGATAGCAGGATATTTATATTTGGAGTTTCTAGAGAAATGAAATTCATCAATCAATAGAACTCTAGGAAGGCTATGTCTTTTAATTCTGACAAAAGTATCAAATATTTCCATGATTCTGGTAGAAGAAACACCAAACATTCTAGCAATGGAAGCATAAGTAGCATTATAAGGTTTTAACCTGTTTAGAATAGAAATGATAGCTGTTCTAGTAAAAGACCAATCACCATAAGCAATAGGATTTACATCAGAAAAAGAAGCATTACAGTCAATGCATTTATACCTTTTAACATAAGTAACCATCTTTACAGGTTTATCATTAACAGGTACAGATACAATAGATCTTTTCTTATTGCCTTTACTAATGAAATGAGTGCTGCCACATGTAGGACATGAAAATCTAGATGGCTTGAATCTAATATCGATTTCATAATTAGATTCTTTATGATCTACAGTAAATGTTTCAACAACATCATCCTTGATATCAAATAGTTTTAATAATTCGTTGTTCATAATAATAATTTAATCAGGACCAGACAGTAAAATTGTATCAAAAAAGGGGATGATTCACATCCCCACGATAATTTAGAGGGTACTCCGCCTAATAATTTAGAGCGAACCTCTAAGCACCGGATAATTTAATATACCACTATAATAGGTTAGTGTTTTTTGAGACAAATTTGAAACAAATTTGAGACAAAATAGCTCAAGAAATGATGTATAATAATAGTGTAAAAAAATAGTCCAGAAAAACTGGGCTATTTTTTATATAGATCACCTTGATAAACATCAAGTTCTTTCATTTTTTTATCAATATCATTTAAAATAGTTACCTTTTTAATGGACCATAAAGGAGCAATTAAATCATCGATTTTACCATCACCAGTCAATCTTTCGATAACGATTTCAGGTTTAATGTAACGAAGTTGTTCTACTACGATATCAATATATTCTTGACGAGAGAGCATGTTAAATTCATGATTTTCATACATTTGTTGAAGTTTTGTGTTTTTGACAACGAATAACATATGTATTTTAAGTGCTTGAATATCTAATTGACCTAAGGTTTTAGCTGTTTCAATCATCATTTCTTTTGTTTCAAAAGGAAGACCATTGATGATATGGACACATACTTCAAGGTTATATTTTCTACATAATGCTAAACCATCCAAGAATTCTTGAAAAGTATGGCCACGATTAATAAGTTTACTTGTTTGTTCATGGATTGTTTGTAAACCTAGTTCAATATAGACATCTTTTTGTTTATTGATGGTACTTAAATATTGAACGATTTCTTCATTTAAACAATCAGGTCTTGTAGCAAAGGCAATTCCCTTAACATCTTCTTTGTTTAAAAAAGGGGCAATCATTTTTTTTATTTTATCTAATGGACCATAGGTATTTGTATTGGCTTGAAAATAAGCAATATAAGCACATTCAGGCCATTTTCTTTTCATGACTTGAGAGATTGTTTGAAATTGTTTTTCTAAATGATCATGAACATTTCCAGCATAATCTCCAGATCCTGATGAACTACAGAAAATACAACCACCATAGCCTTTTGTTCCATCACGATTAGGACAGGTAAAATCAGCATTTAGTGCAACTTTAGCGACTTTTTGATGGTATTTGTTTTTTAAATAATAGTTATAAGTATGATAACGTTTGTTATCTAAAGAGTATTTAAATTGATTCATTTTATCACCGAAGCAATTATAACATAAGGAGTAAGAAAATGGGATTAGAGTTAAAGAATGTCACAAAAAAATTTAAAACAATTGAAGGAGAAAGAGTTATTTTTGAAAATTTGAATGTTCATTTTCCTGATTATGGTTTGATTGCTATTACAGGAGAAAGTGGATGTGGAAAATCAACACTTTTACAATTAATAGCAGGATTGGATCAAGACTATGAGGGAAAGATTCTTTTTAATCAAGTAAAAATAGAAGATATTAAAGATTATCGACAACTTGTTATTAGTTTTGTTTATCAAAATTATCAGTTAATTGATTATTTGAGTGTTAAAGATAACTGTTTATTTTATTGTCACTTAAAAGGAATAAAGGTTGTAGAAAAACAGTTACAAGAATTATTAGAAATCTTTGAATTAAATGAACTAGTAAATCAAAAGGTAAAGAATTTATCAGGTGGGCAAAAACAACGCGTGTCCCTTATTCGTGCTTTATTATGTTCAAGTCCTATTATTTTATGTGATGAACCGACAGGAGCTTTAGATGAAATAAATCGTCAAAAAGTTTATCGTTTTTTAAAAAAAGCGAGTCAAAGACGCCTTATTCTTATTGTTTCTCATGATCAAAAAATTTCAAAATATACACCTTATCATTTGAATTTTGAATGTTTAAAACATCATTATGATTGGAACCATCAATTATATTCACGTTATGAAATAAGAAAAACAAAATGTGGATTATTGTTTAAAGAAATGATCCAAATGATTTTAAAAGATAAAAAGAAATGGGTGATGATGTTTGTTTCACAAATTTATATGGTACTAGCAATGACGCTCATTATTGCTGGTTTAGAAGGATTTAATGGTTATTATCAAAAACAATATAATCAAGCAATAAATAATAATTTAGTTATGATTCAAAAGAAAAATCAAGAACCCTTTAAAGAAAAAGAAATAACAAAACTGAAAGGAAAATATCAATATCATTTAGATATAGGAAAGATTGAAGGTCTTAAAAACTTTCAATCTTTTTCAATTAACAAAAAAACAAAGCAAAATGAAGTTTATGTCAATCATGCTTTAATTACCAAAATAAAACAAAATAAACTTATTTATAAACTTAATCATCATCAATATACATTAAAAATCAAAGGAGTAATTCAAGATGATTATCAAGAACCTGTTCTTTATTATCATTCATTATCCAATGAAATAGCCCTTCAATGCATTGATGTTTCAACGTGTATTGTCTATGTTAAAAATCATAAATATATGAAAGATTATTTAACGCATTTATCAGTTCAATATCAAGGTATAGCACCTATTTATGAAGAATATGAAAGTTATTTTAAAGTTATTGATCTTTTTAAAAAGGTTAGTCTTGTTTTTATTTTTTTAAGTTTTATGATTGCAATCGTTTTAATGGGGTATATGGTTTTATCGATGTTTTATGAAAATCAAAAAATATTTGCCATCATGCTTGCTAATGGTTATCAAAATCATCATTTAGCATTTTTTATTTTAAAAAAAATAAGCTTAATGATGATTTCAATTGGAATAGTTTCTTGTTTGGTTTCTAGTGGAGTTTTAAAGATTATTTCATTGTTTGATATTTCTAAAAAGATCTGGGGCATAAGTCATTTGTTTGTTTTACCAAGAGAGTTTCAATGGCCATTTACGTTATATCTCTTTTATCTTTTGGGATATATCGTGCAAGGAATTTTGTTAAGTCTATTTATAGTTTTAAAGATGAAAAAAATAAAAATGTATGAGTGTTTAAGGGAGGAATAGGATGTTAGAAATTAAGAATGTAACGAAGTCTTTTGATCGACCTTTATTCAAGGAGATGTCTATGACATTTCAAGAAACAGGGATGTATGTCATTGTTGGTAAAAGCGGTAGTGGTAAATCGACACTTTTAAATATTTTAGGAGGTTTGGATAATGAGTATCAAGGTGTGATTGAAATTGATGGGCAAGATATTCGACAAATACCACATTATATTAGAAAATACATTGGTTTTATTTTTCAACAGTTTTATTTAATAGAAGAAATGAATGTTAAAGAAAATGTAAATCTCATTTCGTATTTTAAAAGAATAATGATTTCTAAAAAAGAATATTATTTAGAACGTTTAAAAATAAAAGACTTACAACGTTATAAAACAGCAATTTTATCTGGAGGTCAAAAACAACGAGTCGCTATTTATCGAGGATTTATTGCTAAGCATCCCATTATTTTATGTGATGAACCAACAGGTGCTTTAGATGCAAAAAATAGTGAAGAAATTTTTAAAATATTAAAACAACTGTCTAAAGAAAAATTAGTGATTGTTATTAGTCATGATGAAATACTTGCTAAAAAATACCATGATTATCTCTATAAAATAAAAGATTATCAATTAAAATTAATTCATCAAAATCCAATAACTCAAAGAAAAAAACAAGAAGAAAAAACAAGTAAAAGATCTTTTTTACAATTTATATTGAAAGAATTGAAAATGACGTGGAAGAGTTCTTTTATTGTTGTACAAGTTTTATTTTTAGCACTTTTAAGTATTTTATTGACCCTCTCATTGACTCAATCAACACAAAAACAAATTCATCAGCAATTAGAACAAATTATTCCTTCAACAACCATTATGTTAAAAAAGAAAAATAATCAAATGATCAAGATGGATGATTTGAAACAAATTCAACATCCAGCAATTCAATACCGTTTTTTACAAAATGATCAGGTGGATTTTTTAGGAATCTCTTTTTCTAAAAAATATCAAACGAAAAAAACACTTTATATTTCTGATTATATTCAGCAACCACAAAAGAAAATTCAAGGAAGAAAGATAAAAAATGCTCAAGAAATCATTTTATCTAAATCTACTTATGAACAACTTTTATATTTATCGCATCAGAAGAATTTAATAAATAAAGATGTATATTTGTTTTTTGAATATCAAAATAGAATTTGTTTTTATAAAGTTAAAATTGTAGGGATTGAAAATAAAAAGACTTTAATGGAGACCGTTTATTTTAATGAATATGCAATGAGTCAAATGTTAAAAGAACTTTATCAAATAGAAGTAGGGCAAACTGCTTTTTTGCAAGTGAAAGATAAAAATATTTTAAAAGATTTAAAAAATAAATATCCTTTATATCAATTTAAACTTGCAAATAGTTCATTATCTTCAAGCATCGATGAAAAATTTCAACAAATTGAATGGATCCTTTATTGTTTTAGTTCTTTATCAGTTGTAACAGCTTGCTTTTTATTAGGTGTTGTTTTATATTTGATGGTCATTAAAAGAAAAAAATATTTTGCTATTTTACAAACATTGGGGGCTTCATTATGGCAGATGATAACTCTTGTTTTGTGTCAAGGTCTAGGTATTTCCTGCACAGCATTTATAGAAGCAATGATTGTTTTAAAAGAGTTATTTATTTTTGCTAATCAGTTGATTCAAAAAAGTATTTCAGATTTGATGGATGAATTTTTTGTTATACAAAATAATTTGCTTTTAGGTGTTTTTATAGGAGTACTTATTTTAACATTATTATGTTGTTTGATCCCAATTAAAAAAGTAAAACAGATAGAAATTATAGAAGCTTTAAAGAGTTAGGAAGTTTTTTATTGCATAAAGTATGTGATGTGGTATAATAGAAAAGCAAAATCAATGAATAGGAGTACTAGCAAATCCCCTATATTTAGAGAGTCAGTGGTTGGTGAAAACTGATTATAATATTTGTGAACTCGCCTAGGAGATGTATTTTTGAATAAAGTAAAAAATATCGTAGAACTGCGTTAAAGTTTTGAGGTGCTAGAATTTTATTCTAGAACTAAGGTGGTATCGCGTTAAAATTGGCGTCCTTAGATAAGGACGCTTTTTTATATTTAAGGAGGAAAAATTATGCCGTTCGATCACACAAAAATAGAGCCAAAATGGCAAAAATATTGGGACGAAAACAAAACATTTAAAACAGATTGTTATGATGATTCAAAACCTAAATATTATTGTATGGATATGTTCCCATATCCATCTGGAAATGGTTTACATGTAGGACATCCTGAAGGATATACTGCAACAGATATCGTATCAAGAATGAAAAGAATGCAAGGATATAATGTATTACATCCAATGGGATTTGATTCATTTGGACTACCTGCTGAACAATTTGCGATTCAAACAGGTCATCATCCTGCTGAATTTACTAAAAAGAATATTGATGTTTTTAGAAAACAAATTAAATCATTAGGATTTTCTTATGATTGGGATCGTGAAATTGCAACAAGTGATCCAGAGTATTATAAATGGACACAATGGATCTTTACAAAATTATATGATCAAGGATTAGCTTATATTGATGAAATTCCAGTTAACTGGTGTCCAGAATTAAAAGCTGTTCTTGCTAATGAAGAAGTTATTGATGGTAAAAGTGAACGTGGTGGATATCCTGTTATCCGTAAACCAATGCGTCAATGGGTTTTAAAAATTACTGAATATGCTGAAAGATTACTAGCTGATTTAGATGACTTAGATTGGCCAGAAGCAACAAAACAAATGCAACGTAATTGGATTGGAAAATCTATTGGTGCAAATGTTGATTTTAAAATTGATGGAACAAATAAAGTGTTTACTGTTTTTACAACACGTTGTGATACATTATTTGGAGCAACATACTGTGTTATGGCACCAGAACATCCATATGTTGAAGAAATTACAACAGATGCTCAAAAAGCAGATGTTGAAGCTTATAAAGAAAGCTGTGCAAGTAAATCTGACTTAGAAAGAACAGAACTTAATAAAGATAAAACAGGTGTCTTTACTGGAGCTTATGCTATCAATCCTGTAAATGGTAAAAAAATTCCAATTTGGATTTCTGATTATGTGCTTGCAAGTTATGGTACAGGAGCTATCATGGCTGTTCCAGCACATGATGATCGTGACTATGAATTTGCTAAAAAATTTGGTATTGAAATCATTCCAGTATTAGAAGGTGGAAATATCGAAGAAGAAGCTTATACAGAAGATGGTGTTCATATCAATTCTGAATGGTTAAATGGCCTTGGAAAACAAGAAGCTATTGATAAAATGGTAGATTGGTTACAAGAACATCATTGTGGACAAAAGAAAGTATCTTATAAATTAAGAGATTGGTTATTTTCAAGACAACGTTATTGGGGTGAACCAATTCCTATCGTTCATATGGAAGATGGTACAATGCGTACAGTTCCTGTAGAAGAACTTCCACTAGAATTACCAGCAACTAAAAATTTCCAACCTCATGATAGTGGTGAATCACCACTTGCTAACTGTGAAGATTGGTTAGAAGTAGAAATCGATGGACAAAAAGGGCGTCGTGAAACAAATACAATGCCTCAATGGGCTGGATCATGTTGGTATTATATTCGTTATATTGATCCACATAATAGTGAACAAATTTGTGATCCAAAATTATTAGATAAATGGTTACCAGTTGATTTATATGTAGGTGGAGCAGAGCATGCGGTATTACACTTATTATATTCTCGTTTTTGGCATAAAGTTCTTTATGATTGTGGTGTTGTTAAATGTAAAGAACCATGGCAACGTTTAGTACACCAAGGTATGATTTTAGGAGATAACAACGAAAAAATGTCTAAATCAAGAGGTAACGTTGTTAACCCTGATGATATCGTTGCTAGTCATGGTGCAGATTCACTTCGTTTATACGAAATGTTCATGGGACCACTTGAAGCATCACTTCCTTGGTCAACAAATGGATTAGATGGTTCTCGTAAATGGTTAGACCGTGTTTATCGTTTAATGATTGAAACTGGTAAATTATCTGATGAAAATGATCATAGTTTAGATCGTGTATATCATCAAACAGTTAAAAAAGTTACTGATGATTTTGAAAAATTAGGTTTCAATACAGCTATTTCACAAATGATGATTTTCATTAATGAATGTTATAAAGCTGAACATGTTTATAAAGAATATGCTGAAAACTTTATTAAAATGCTTTCATGTATTGCACCTCATATCTGTGAAGAAATGTGGCAACAATTAGGACACAATGATTCAATTGCTTATGAACCATGGCCAACATATGATGAAAAAATGTTAGTTAGTGATACTGTTCAAATGGGTATCCAAGTTAATGGTAAATTAAGAGCTAAAATTGAAGTTGCTAAAGATGCAGATGATGAAGCTGTTAAAGAATTAGCATTCCAACAAGAAAACGTTAAAGCACATACTGACGGTAAAAATATCGTTAAAGTAATTGTGGTTAAAAATAAAATTGTAAATATCGTTGTTAAATAGAATAACATATGTAGACTTACGTAAAGAAAAGTAGAAAAAACATTGAAAACATCAATGTTTTTCTGCTTTTTTATTACACCATTTTCATCAAAGAAATTCACGTAATTTATTAAGAATTATCATGTTTTGATGCAGAAAATGGTGTAGTAAATGGTGTAGTAACGAATTTGAAATAGTCAAAATGGTGTAGTTGCGATTTCTCGATAAAAGCAATTTACATGTGTGTTTTCAATGAAAAATTCATATTTTAATTTTTTGGAATGTTTTAAAAAGCATTCCTTTTTTTGATTGGTTGAAAGGAGACATATTATGAATGAAGATATGAAAAAAGTATTATATTATTTTGCGTTAAAATATAATGGAGATTTCGATAAGATTTATTCTTCATTAGCAACAAGAGAAAAATTTGATATTGATGAGTTTATGAGATTAAAAAAAGATGTTCATTATCCACATGTTACAATACTGGATGATAAATATCCAAATTATTTAAAGAGTGTTAATTGCCCACCATTCGTCTTATTCTATGAAGGAAATTTAAATCTAATTAAGGATAGGACTTCAGCTATAAAGTATGATGTATTGGAAAGTGGTGGCAGATTGATTTCTACAGTTAATCCTATTCAAAAGTGTAACGGAATTGAGTTTGATTATATTGTTGCTTGTGAGAATCAGAAAGATTTAAAAGATATGCTTGAACATATTAAATCAAAAGGATTAAATTTAAAAAACTATGAAAAGAAAAAAGATAAAGGAATAGAAAGATAACAGTCATATATGTGACTGTATACATAGCTGGTTTTTCAGCAGGAGAGGAGGATAGTTTTCATAACAATTTCATATTTATTGATGGTGGAATGTAATTTTTTGCATTCCGCTTTTTTTATGCCCAAATTTGAAAAGAGGTGGAACAATGGGAGAAGTGATTGCTATTGCAAATCAAAAAGGTGGTGTGGGCAAGACAATGACATCTGTAAGTTTAAGTGCCTGTCTTAGCAAGCACCAAAAGAAAGTATTATTAATGGATTTAGACCCACAGGGGCATTCTACAAAGGCATTTGGATATAGGAATATGAATGAATATCCTTTATCCATGAAAGATGTTATTATCTCAGTTATTAACGATCAATCAATTGATACTGAACAGTTAATTCTTCATAGTAAAGAGGGTGTTGATATCGTACCAGCTAATATATCACTTGCTGGTATTAATTCTTTATTAGAGAGTGCCATGTGTCGAGAGACAGTTGTTAAAAGATTTATTGATACCATTAAAGAAGATTATGATTATATCATTATTGATACAAATCCATCATTGGATAATCTTCCTATCAATGCCTTGACTGCATCAGACAAGGTTATTATTACTGTTCAGGCAGAGCCTTATGGTGTTGAAGGGATGGCAGATTTACTGCGTTCAATTAGTATGGTTAAGCGTAATCTTAATTCTAATTTGAAGGTAGAAGGTATTTTAATTACCATGACTGATGAAAGAACAAATCTATCAAAAAAGATAACTCAGGATATTCATAAGAATTTTGGTAAGCATATAAAAATCTTTGATAAAACAATTCCTCGATGCATCAAGGCAGCTGAATCAACTGGTGTTGGGGAAAGTATCTTTCAGTATGACCCCAAAGGTTCAGCAACCAGAGCTTATGAACAGCTTGCAAGGGAGGTGTTTTTGAATGGCGAAAAAGAACGTTCAAGACATTCAAATTCCCACATACGATGATTTGTTTACGAGTGAGGAACAGCGTCAGGAAAACAAGTTAGAGAAAATCATGAATCTATCCATTAAGGAAATTCATGAATTTAAAAATCATCCATTTAAGGTAAGAATGGATGAAGATATGATAAAATTAAGTGAGAGTGTAAATGAGAATGGTGTTTTAATGCCTGCATTAGTGAGACCTTCACCATATGAAGATGGCTATGAGATGGTATCAGGTCATCGACGTATGAAAGCAGCTGAATTAAATCAGATGGATACAATTCCAGCTATCATACGTGATTTAACAGACGATCAGGCAACAATCATCATGGTGGACTCCAATATTCAGCGTGAAAACATTCTACCCAGTGAGCGTGGCATGGCATATAAGATGAAGCTTGATGCTATGAAAAGACAAGCTGGTAGACCTAAACTAAATAATAGTTCCCAAGTTGGGAACCATTTAAAAAATAAGAAATCTATTGAAATTTTTTCTGAAGAAATAGGAGAAAGTAAAAACCAAATTCATCGTTTTATTCGTTTAACAGAATTAATCGAGCCATTAAAGGACCTAGTTGATGGAGTGCGTAATGATGGTAAAAAGATTGCCTTGAATCCAGCAGTTGAATTATCTTACCTTTCAAAAGAAAATCAAAAAGATGTTGTCAAGATGATTGATGACTATGAAGTGACACCATCACATGCACAGACAATTAGAATGAAGGAATTGTCTAAAAAAGGCAGATTAGATGAAAATGTCATCTATTCAATCATGACTGAGGAAAAGCCTAATCAAAAGGAAAAAATCACATTAAAAATGGAAGATATCAATTGTTATTTTCCAAAGGAATATACACCTAAACAAAAGAGTGATACTATCATCAGATTGCTGGAGGGATGGTATAAAAGAAGAAACAAGAATCATTCTAGGTAATTAAGAGTTATACATGTGACTATGAAAATAGTACAGTTGGAAAAGCACTTGGAAAGGGGCAAGGGGCTATTCTGACTGAAAGTGTGACTCGGTTTTCCCCTAAGAACCCCTTTCCCTTTTACCAGTCAAAAGAAATAAGCATAGCTTTATAAAATCGTAAATTTGTTTTTTATATTCTTAAGACGTAAAATCATGTTGAAAGAAGCAACATGAAAAGAGTGTGAAAAATATGAAGAAATTAGTGATTGTGTTATTGCTTATTGGATTTGTGGTATTTATGACATGGGACAGTGAAGAAAAACAGGTACAAAAAGAAAACAATGTACAGCAGATTGAAAAGAATATTCAGCCCTATTTAAGTGACTGATTATTTAATGTTATTGAGATTTGGAGGACAGAAATGTTCTCTTTTTTTATTGAAAATGAAGGAGAAGAAAAATGATTAGCAAAATAAAAAAAATATCAAGGAAGTTGATGATTGGTGCAGCAAGCGCAGTGTTAGCTATCAGCACTCTAACAACAAATGCTTATGCCTTAACAGGAACAACAAGCTCAATTGTTTATCCAGAATGGAAGATGGCTGATCCAGTGACTGAAAAGACTGATGGCGTTGAAGGATATCTTATGGTCAATAAGGAACCGGTATTCTGTGTTGATTATCATACGGCATTTCACAGTGGTAAAACAGTAACACAGGGAACTTTTGCTGATGCTGGAATCAGTGAAGAAACAGCTAAAAAATTAAGTGTTATTGCTTATTATGGAACAAAAGTACCAGGAAGAACAGATCGTGACTGGTATGCAATTACTCAAGGATTATTATGGCGAGTTATTCATAACGATGACAGTTTAAAATATATTCGTACAAATACAACACCAGATTTTAATGCAACAAAAGTAGCATGGAATCAAATTATGGCAGATGTTGACAGGTATTATGTATTACCATCATTTGCAAATTCTAGTCAAAGTGTAGACTTCGATGGTACAATTCAGCTAACTGATACAAATGGAGTTTTATCAGATATGGTTGTTAGTGACAATGGTGGATTAGATGTGTCTATTCAAGGCAGTCAGTTAGTAGTTAATGGAAATTCAAATACGAGTGATGAAGTAACGATTACTTTAAAGAAAAATATTCCTGCAGGTGAGACAGGAACAAGTATTGTTTATACCGCCCCAGACTGTCAGGCAGTAGCTAGTTTCAAAGTTGATAACCCAATGGAAGCTAAATTAAAAATTAAAATTAATCGTTTTGGAAAATTAGAACTAACAAAGTTTAACGAAGATAAATCCGGAACAGTACCTGAAACAACTTATCGTATTACTGGACCAAACGGATTTGATGAAACTCATACAACTAATGATGAAGGTAAAATTATTTTAAACAGATTACCAGTGGGTGAGTATAAGGCAGTTGAAGTTCAGGCTGGTACGGGATATTTGATTGATACTACAGAATTTGGATTTACAATTAAAGCAGATGAAACAACATCAATAAATCCAGTCAATTTAGAACCTAAAGGTAAAATCGAATTAACAAAGTCAATTGATTCATCTAAAACAGACAGTTTAATTGGTGAAGCTTTTTTAAAGGGAAACAGTTATGGTTTATATGCAAAAGAAGATATTAAAAATAAAGCAGGTACAAAAACATACTTTCATAAAGATGAATTGATTTCTAAAAAAGAAACTGATGATAATGGTAAATTAATTTGGGATGATTTACATCTAGGTAAGTATTATATCAAGGAATTAAAAAGCAATGATTCATTAGTGCTAAATCAAAATATTATAGATGTTAATCTTGAATATCAGGGACAAACCATTTCAAAAGTTATTATCCAAACAGAAACATCTGATGAAGTCAATAAACAAAAAATCAGAGTCTTTAAAAGTGGTGAAAAAGATGGTATCAGTGGTATCGTCAAAGGGTTACAGGGTGCAGAGTTTACTTTCAGGTTAAAAAGTGAAGTCGATCATGTAGGATGGGATAATGCTCAAACTTATGCCATGATTACAACTGATAAGGATGGCTATGCAACAACTGGATACTTGCCATACGGAACTTATCTTGTTAAGGAAACAAAAACACCTCAGGATTATATAACAGCACCAGATTTCACTATTTCAGTAACAGATGATTATAGTGAATATATTGATGTTGAACAAATTAAAACTGTTAATATTAACAATCGTCCATTTACTTCTCAAGTGAAGCTAGTGAAAAAGGATAAGGACACAAATCAAATAGTTACTCTTAATTCAGCAAGCTTTAAAATCAAAGATCAAGATGGAAACTATGTAACACAAAAAGTCTTTGGACAAAAAATTGATACCTTTACTACCAATTCAAAAAATCAAATAACAGCATTGTTTGGTGATAAGGGTGAAGTGACTTTACCTTTACAGCTAGATGCTGGAACTTATACTGTTGAAGA
Organism: Faecalibacillus sp. MSK20_93; assembly: GCF_020589945.1. Taxonomy (NCBI): domain Bacteria; kingdom Bacillati; phylum Bacillota; class Erysipelotrichia; order Erysipelotrichales; family Coprobacillaceae; genus Faecalibacillus; species Faecalibacillus sp. MSK20_93. The sequence continues at coordinate 13,742 of NZ_JAJDKA010000001.1, forward strand.
AATTAAAGTACCGGAAGGCTTCCTTGAATTAGAGGAACCATTAACTTTCACAATAACTAATCAGTATGATTATGATGTTGATGAAGATGATGATCCAATTTTAGAAGTAGCAGTAAAAAATGCTCAGCCTAAAGGAAAGATTATTATTTCTAAGACAGATAAGGAAACAGGAGATGCACTTAAAGGTGTAGAATATGAATTAACTGCAAAAGAAGATATTATCAATGCCATTGATGGTTCAATTCTTTATAAAAAAGGTCAAGTAGTTGAAAAAGGAACAACTGATGAAAATGGTCAAATCATCATTGATGATTTGTTTATGGGTCGTTATGAGTTAAAGGAAACCTTAACAAATGAAGGCTATGTTCTTTCTCAAACAGTTCATGATATTGTCATTGAACAAAATGATACAACTACAAAGCTATATACTGTTGAAGTCAATGTAACTAATATTGCTCCAATGGGTGAAATTCATCTTGTCAAGACAGATAAAGATACTCAAGATTTATTAGGAGGTGTCACTTATCAGTTAACTGCTAAAGAAGATATCTACAGCTTGGATGGAAGAAATACTTTAATCTATGAAAAAGGTCAACAAGTTTCAAAAGACATCAGTGAAGATGGATTGTATGTCACTAATGAACTTGGTGAAATTAATATTTCTGAATTGCCATTAGGTCAATATGAACTAAAGGAAACGCAGGCATTAGAAGGATATGTTAAAGATGAAACAATCTATACGATTGATTTATCTTATGATGGCAGTGATAAAACAGTTTACACTCATTCAATGAATGTAATCAATCAAAAAACTGAAATTGAAATTTCAAAGAAAGATATCACTAATGGAAAAGAGCTAGAAGGTGCTAAGTTAACTTTATTGGATAAAGATAATCAAGTTATTGAAACGTGGACTTCAACAAATGAACCTCATATCATCAAAGGATTATTAGTTGATGAAAAATATAGACTTCGTGAGGACCTTGCACCACTTGGATATGTCAAGGCATCAGATATTACTTTTACTGTCAACAACACTACAGAAGTACAAAAGGTTGAAATGATTGACGATGTCATTAAAGTAGAGATTTCTAAACAGGATATTGTAACTGGTAAGGAATTACCTGGTGCTAAATTACAGATTATAGATGAAAGCAATAAAGTGATTCATGAATGGATAACAACTGATAAACCACATCTATTTGAAAAAATGCCAGCAGGACAATATACATTAAGAGAAATAACAGCTCCTGATGGTTATGAAGTTGCTGAAGATATTGCATTTACAGTTGAAGAAACTGGGAAAATTCAAAAGGTTGTCATGAAAGATCAACCAATCAAGAAATCAGTGGTTAAAACTGGTGATAATTCAATGATTGGATTGTATGCATGTGGTGTTACTATTGCAGGTATAGGATGTATCTGTTTTATCAAAAAGAAGAAATCTCAAGATAAAGGTGAATCACATGATAGATAATATTTATATTATTTTATTGATCTTAAGTGTGCTATTGGCACTTAAAGTATATCTTGCAGTAAGAAAGATTAAAAAATGAAGAAAATAAAAAGATAAAAGGAGGAGGGAGTAATATTAACTCCCTCTTTATGCTATGAAGGAGAAATATATGGAATTATTTGAAGTAAATAAAAGAGTGGATGAAGTTTTGCAAATGTTAAGTGAGGATACAATGTTTACTGATTTACTGTTTATCATGTCAAAGAAAAAAGATAATGAGGAAAAATACATTGTAGGTATTGAAGTAGGTGTTGATAAATTTATCTATCGTCCTGAAGAAAAGAAAAAAACAATTGCTTTCAAGGATATTCAAATCAAGAGGAAATACAGCTATTATCTTGAACCAGGTATTGAGGCGTTCATCATTTCAAAGTTAAATGAAGGCTACAGTCTTTATTACATGAACATAGATACGCATGGCTATCTATGGAATTATATTGATCATTCATTAGATGTTATTGGAATAGTCAGTAAAGGTTTATATAGCTATCTTCGTTTTTGTAAGAAAACAGGTATCAACAATCAATTATTAGCATATCATACTGGCTTGCCAGTGAATGATATTTTATATGTTTTCATTGAGAATCAATTTGAAGATTTTGATATCTTGATTTCTGAGGATATCGGTGACAAGAAACTTATGCTTGGAGTAAGACATATGATTCTTTTCAACAATCAAAGTCGCAAGCAAACAGAAGATATCACGTATCGAGTTACTGTTTTGAATAAGAATGATTATTCTATTGACTATAACGATTATCATGGAGCAGTTGAAAATGCTTATGCTGACTATAAAAATCACTTCTTTGGATTAAGCTATTCTTATTATATTGAAAAGGAAAAAGTTGATGATAAAACAATCAAGGAATTTAAAAAAGTCATTGAGGAACAATCAGGAAAGACATTCATTATTGGATGATATTGCTGAGACATTAAACTGCATAATTTCTGATTTGCGTTTAAATTCTCATCTAAGAAAAGTAAGCTTACTCATTATCTCACATTTAGGTAATGAGTATTCTTCTTTAGAAAGGGAAAAAGCAATAGATTATTTAACTGTGGATAATGAAGAATTCATTTTAGAAACAAAAGGGAAGGAGGAAACTGATGGATAAGGAAAATTGGAGTATTTATGGTAAAGCGTGTTTTGAAATGTCAAATAGTGAATATAATGATTATGAACCTGCCTATATCTTTGTTAAAGATAAACAGGGTGAAAAGGAAGTCATTGTTTATGGAGTGAGCAGCGATCAGGAAACAATGATTCGCTATATTGGTCATGAAACCAATGAAATTAAACTCAACAAAGATAATGTCAATGAAATCTTGGAATGGAGCTATGATATGAATGATGATTTCTTAGAATATTTTGAAAAGGATTATCATTTAGAATTCATGAGCATAGAACAGCATTGTGGAATGTGGAGCATTATTGAAGATAGCTGTAAAGAGGATATTCGATGTTTGAAAGGACTTCAAAACTATATCAGCCATTGTCAAAGTATAGGAATCAATCCATCATTGTTTAAGCAGCTGCTTGGACTTGATTCTGTTGATATCAGTTCACTATATCCAGAAAGAAATGCTGGATTTGAAGTTATTGATGAGTTTACATGTGGAAATCGAACTGTTGTTTTAGCAATGAAGGATAAGCCCAATCATAAGGAATTTGTTACATGGCGAACAACACCAGATCGTCATAATGGATATGATATTGGTCATTATTTTACAACTTCAGGAAAAGCCTTTGCTGATTTCAAGAAACGAAGTCAATCTATTTTTGAACATCACTTTGAACTAAAGCATTCAAAATTTAAAGCAAGATTTAAAAAGAAAGAGATAGAACGATGAAGCTTCGTGCAGTTATAGAGGGTAATGGAAAAAGGCATTATGTAGATTTCTATGGTGAAAGTAAAAAGATTAATAAGGCAATTCAAGACATAGATAACAAAAAATATCTTCATAATATTAAATTCAATGATGATGTCATAAAGATACGCTTTACCAAAGTATCAAATGATGTATTAAAGAAACTTGTATCACTTGTTAAAGAAAACGATAGTGTTGATTTGTTTTGTATTCAGTGCAGGCAATTACTTAACGAAAGTTATATTCAATATTTTTTAGAGCATTATGATAATTATCAAGATATAAGTGAATGCTATGTTGACTATATTATGTTTCAGCTGGAAACGATGAATAATCGTGAGAGTCATAAACCATCATTACCTAATCCAAATGAACTTAAATATGAAACATATTATCTTTTTAATCATAAAGTCCTGTTTACTCCATTAAGAATTGATGAGAAACTGCTTCCTAAAGGAATCTATAAATATGAAGTAAGGAATGATGAATCAGGCAATATGGTTGAATTAGCTAAGAATATTGTTGTTAATCATTGGGGTACTATCTTATCTTCAAGAAGGCTGAAACTTAATGAAGATGGCTATATAAAGATTACAGAAGGTAAGGATTTAGTAGATACAGACGAAAGTGTGATGTCACTTCAACAATATTTGAATAACCAGAAAAATGAAGTTAAAGATTTTTCACGTTAATTATAGGAAATAATTTAAATGTCTTGATTTTCTTTACCAAAAAACAAAAAAAGAAATAAAATTGATATAAGTGTAATACAATCTGTATACGGCGTTCATGTTTTGGATATTGATGATTTACTAAGATTTATGCAAAGTTATCAAATATCTTTATAATATTTTCTGTAAATAAAAGTTATATTTTCATCAGGACTCGATTATAATTGAGTCTTTTTTTGTTAGGAAAGAGGTGATAATGATTGAATAAATTGGAATATATAAGCAGTCTTTTAGAAGAAACATCACAAAAGATTACTCATGATGGTACAAGCTGGATGAAATTTCTTGATACAACGTGCTACATGTTTAAATACAGCTTTACCGATCAGATATTGATTCATGCTCAAAGACCAGATGCAACAGTGTGTGCGTCCTTTGATACATGGAATAACAGAATGGGCAGGTGGATCAAGAAAGGTTCTAAAGGAATTGCATTGATTCAAGAAACTAGATACGGTTATGGATTGCGATATGTTTTTGATGTTTCTGATACTGAATCAAACAAAAAGCCAGTCAGGACATGGTCAATTGATGAATCTATGCATGATGTGGTAATTGAACAGTTAAGTAATGAGTTTAAGCTGGATATAAAAAGCACAAATCTAGAAGAAGTTTTAACTCATGTTTCAAAACAATTAGTAGAGGGTAGCTATTCGGATTATCTTATTCAGTTAAATAAATTCATTGATGACAGTTCGCTGATGTTATATGGTGAACATGAAATTAAACAGCTGTTAGTAAGGCTGATGGAAAATTCATTAAGCTATGCACTGATGAAAAGATGTCAGTTAGATACAAATCTTTATTTTGATGAAGAAGATTTTAATGGAATTGAGCTGCTTGATACACCTGATACAATTGGTGTGCTAGGAAATGCACATCGAGATATGTCAGATGAAGTTCTATCAAAAATAGGTTTGATTGCAAGAGATTTCATTAAAAATCAAAATCGCACATTTGAAAAATCATCAGAAAAGTTAGACAATGAAGTTGAAAATAAAGGTGAAGGAGGAATAACATATGAGCATAACATACAGTCAGGTAGAGGATTATCAGTTTCCAAATCTCAAGATGGACAAAACGAAGATAACAGGGAAATACGCAATGATGCGTCGAGCTTATCTCAAGGAGAACCAGCCAGGACACTTGTTCGCTCTCATGAGCAGGAATCAGTTGAACACACACTTGCAACAAATTCAGGTGGAAGCGGAAATGATGATGGAACAGTTAATGGAACAGATGTTAATCAAAAACCCAGCACCAGACAAGAAAACCAATCAAATGGCTTGGGTGGGACATATGAACAGTCTCAAGGAACAGGTGGAAGAAATCATTCTCACTCAGCTCATTTACAACTAGATCTGGAATTAGGCGATATCGAGGTGGTACAAAAACCAAAGATACCGCCTTTTTCTTTGGATGATTTACCTAATCTTCTTTATGAGGATATTGCGATGAATCATTCAAAAGAAGAAATATATCAATTTTTTATTCATCATACCGATGAAAGAGAACGTGCAGATTATCTTGCTGAAGCATACAGTGATACTCTTGTTGAAGTATTCAGACGACCAGAAAATTTTGATTTTACACATATAGGTTACAGAAAAAAGGATGAGGGGTTAGACATCTGGAGTGGAACTTATCTTAAGCACCAGACATTTAGTCATCTTAGTTTCTATGAACTTCAGTTTGAAATTGCTAAACTGATTGACAGTGGTGACTATATGTTACCAGCATGGCGTAATATGAACGGACTTCAACAGGCTTACCGTATGAAGATACTGAATAGAAATGCTATGGTACATCTTTTTGCTTATCAAGATGAAATGGTGGTTCCTTCACAGGAAATCATTGCATATTTTAAGCGACAGCATAGTGACGAGGAAAATGCTCATTATCTTAAGAGCTGTTATCCCAAAGAGCCGATTGAATGGACTGCAGATGGTATTTCTTTAGGGGTGAAAAGTGAAGATGACTATTTGCTTATCTATATGGGAACATATGATAATCAGATTGTTTCTGAGGAATATGATTGGGAACATGCAGCACAGGAAGTTGATGGCTTGATTGTATCAAGATATTATGATCCATTGGTACAGATACCAACACTTGAGGAACAGAAGAATGCTATTTATGAAAATGAAAGTCAGTTAAAAAAAGGCATCTACTTTTCGCAGGAGGAAGTTGACAGAATCATTCTAAGAGGGAGTTCAACTGTTGATGACAAATATCGAATTTACCAGCAGATGCAAAAAAATCTATCCGATAAGGAAAATGCAGAGTTTTTAAAACGTGAATATGGTACAGTTGGTCATTCAGCATATCATGGCGTTATTTCTGAAAGTCATAGTGCTAAGGGATTGACCCTGATTCGTGAAAGAGAAATAGGTCAGGAAGAAATCAAGGTTACGTTAAAATGGACGCAGGTCAGCAAGCGTATAAGAGAATTGATTGCAGTTGGTCGTTATATGAGCAAGGAAGAAATGGAATACTATCCTATCTTTCTTGAAAAACAGATGCAGGCACAATTGGAAACCAAGCGACTGCAATTAGAAAAGGAAATAATTACTAATGATGCTGAAGAAAATCAAGCCACTGTTGACGCTCATATCAAGAAGGAATATTTCTATAAGGCTGGTGATGATTTTTATTTAGGCATTGATGAATATACCATCATAGATATAAGTGATAACGAAATCTATGTTTCTGATAAGAATTTTCCGCTGTTTTCAAAAACATTTACCAAAATTGAATTTTTAGATGTTCTTAAGGAAAGTGCCCTTAATGATAAGCTGTTGCGTGATGTCATTGAGGTAGAGGAAAACAGTCAAGAGAATCACAATGCTTTAGAAAAAAACAATGATTTGCTGTTAAAGGAAAATTATTCAGATATTTTAAAATACATTCAATCAAGTCCTGCTTATGATGCCTTGAGAGATAGAGATACCGATGTTGATGAAGCAAGTGACTTGATTCATTCAGAGCTTCTTGCTTATGTATCATCTCATAATGATGCCAATCGAGAACTGTATCTTGCCTACATGGAAGATATGACTTTTAGAGAACAGCTTATTGATGAAATCATTGATAATGTTTATCAGGATTACAGTCAAGATAATTTAAATGAAGATGCAAATAGTTATCATTCACTTTATGATCAGCTGAATAAAATTGCACCTCACATCATTCAGGGGAAAAGCTGTTACATGCTGATGAAGGCAGGAGAACGTGACCATTCACTAATTATCACCAGACATGATGATGAACCTAATTTAATTAAGATGTTTCATGTACAGCCTTTTGGTGAACTGGAAATGGATTCACCGATGATGGAATTTACAGTCAATGATAATGAGCGAATATTAAAGCCTGTCTATTATGAAAACAGTGATTTAAATCTCACAATGGATATCAGAGAAGAATCGTTATTAGGAACTAAACTTGTACAGGAACAGATGGATGATTATGCAAAAAGATGGCTACAAAATATTTTAGATAAGCATTATTATCTTGCCAATGAGCAGTATTATCAAAATGAGCTTCACGATGGTATTTACGATATTGATATAGATAAGGGCAACCAGTTTTATTATGGACATCAGATGCCTTTAAAAGAAGTTATAAAATATTGTGAGGAAAATGATATTCACCTGTCTGATGACTATCGTTCTGAAACTGAAATCAGGACAGTTGAGAATGTACTGTCGGCATTGCGTATTGAAGATATTAAATTAGAATGGGATACGGATAGGGATTTTATTGTTGCTAAGGATGGGGATAATGTATGGGCGGATAAGGAAATATATGATTTTCTATTGAATGAAGCCATTGTCTATGAAGATGGAAAGCCACAGTTGATTAGTGAGCTTGATTACAGTAATCTATCTTATCTTTCCTCAATTAAACAGCCGATACCAAAGCCAGTTCAACCAGTTAATAAAACAAACTATGTTATCAATGATGATAATTTAGGTGCTGGTACAACAAAAGAAAGATATAGAAATAACATTGCAGCTATCAGGCTGCTTTTTTTGTTGGAAAAGGATAAGCATTATGCAACAAAAGAGGAACAGGAAGTTCTTGCAAAGTATGTTGGCTGGGGTGGACTTGCTGATGTCTTTGATGAGAATAAATCAAACTGGTCAAATGAATATCATGAATTAAAAAATCTTCTCAATGATGAAGAATATGCAGCTGCAAGAGAATCAACATTATCATCATTCTATACATCACCAGTTGTCATTGATGCAGTCTATCAGATACTTAATCATCTTGACTTCCATTATGGCAATATTCTAGAGCCAAGCTGTGGCATTGGTAACTTTTTTGGGAGAGTTCCAGAAAGCATGAATGAGTCGCATATGTACGGTGTTGAACTTGACTCCATTACAGGAAGAATTGCGAGGCAGTTATATCAAAAAGTGAATATAACAGTTGAGGGATATGAAAATACAAATCTTTCTGATAGTTTCTTTGATGTAGCGATTGGCAACGTGCCATTTGGTCAGTTCAAGGTACTGGATAAACGATACGATAAGCTCAATTTCAATATTCATGATTATTTCTTCGCAAAGACGATAGATAAGGTCAGACCAGGCGGATTGATTGTTTTCATCACATCTCGTTATACGATGGACAAAAGGACAAGTACGGTTAGAAAATACATCAATGAACGTGCTGAACTGTTAGGGGCAATCAGACTTCCAAATACTGCATTCAAGGAAAGTGCAGGTACTGAAGTTGTGAGTGATATCATTGTCCTCAAGAAAAGGGAAAGACCAATTGTTAATGATGAGCATTGGATTTCAACTGGAATCGATGAAGATGGCAATATTATCAATCAGTATTTTATAGATCATCCTGAAATGGTTTTAGGAACAATTGAAAAATGCAAGGCTATGCATGGCAGAGAGGATATCACAGTTGTTCCTTTTGAAGATCGTTCATTAAAGGAATCATTAGATGAGACAGTCAGTCACATTAGTGGAACTATTGATGATTATATCGTTGATGAAACTATAGATGCTAAAGAGGAAATAGACAGCATTCCTGCTGACCCTTTGGTAAGAAACTACAGCTATAGCGTTGTTGATGGAGATATCTATTATCGAATCAACAGCATGATGAACAAGGTAGAATTATCTTCAACAGCAAGGAATAGGGTATTAGGTTTAATCGCCATTAGAGAGTCTGTAAGACACTTGATCGAACTTCAAAGTGAAGATTACCCTGATGATGATATCAGGCAGGAACAGGTTAAGTTAAACCAAATCTATGACGAATTTATCCAAAACTATGGACTTATTAATTCAAGAGGAAATAAGCAGGTTTTTAGAGAGGACAGTTCCTTTTATTTATTATCTTCTTTGGAAAATATTGATGAAGATGGAAAGCTGGAATCAAAAGCTGATATGTTCTTTAAAAGAACAATACGCAAAAAAGTAGAAGTTCATCATGCAGAAAATGCAAACGAGGCATTAATGATTTCTTTGGCTGAAAAAGGAAAAGTCGACCTTGATTACATGAGTGAACTGTATCACCAGCCAAAAGAAAATATTATTGATGAACTGCATACCTTTATCTATAAATTGCCCAATGTTCTAGATAAAAATCAGGAAGTCTATGTAACTGCAGATGAATATTTAAGTGGGAACATACGAGAAAAACTATCTGAAGCAAAGCTGGCCGCTGAACTTGATTCCAACTATGAGGAGCATGTTGAGGCATTGACACGAGCATTGCCTAAGGAACTTAGTGCAACTGAAATTGAAGTGAGAATAGGAGCAACATGGGTGCCAGTTGATATATACAATGATTTTATGTATGAACTGCTTGGAACGTCAGTTTTTTCTAAGAGGTATATAGAAATTACCTATTCTGAGCATACTGGAAACTGGAATGTTAGTGGCAAGACCTTTGAAAGAGGAAATATCAAAGCGGAAAAAACTTTTGGAACCTATCGTACCAATGCCTATCGATTGATTGAGGATTGCCTTAATTTAAGACAGACAAAGATCTATGATTATGAATACAATGATGATGGAAAAAAAGAAGCGATTCTAAATAAAAAGGAAACGATGATTGCCCAGCAAAAGCAGGATGCCATCAAGGAAGCCTTTCAAAACTGGATATGGAATGACCCTTCAAGAAGAAAAAGATTGGTTGAGGTTTATAACAGTCAATTCAATTCTATTCGCCCTCGTGAATATCATGGAGAGCATCTTACATTTCCTGGGATGAATCCAGAGATTAATCTGAGATCACATCAAAAGGATGCTGTCGCACATGTTTTATATGGAAACAATGTTCTGCTTGCACACGTAGTGGGGGCTGGCAAAACGTTTTCGATGGTAGCAGCTTGCATGGAACTGAAAAGACTGGGACTCGCTCAAAAAAGCATGTTTGTTGTTCCGAATCATCTTGTGGAGCAGTGGGGAACGGAATTTCTTCAACTTTATCCAAGTGCCAATATTCTTGTTGCCTCTAAGCGTGACTTTCAAAAAGACAGAAGAAAAAGACTGTTTTCTCGTATTGCCACTGGTGACTTTGATGCTGTTATTGTTGGTCATAGTCAGTTTGAAAAAATACCGATGTCAATTGAAAGACAGGCAAAAACGATAACTGATGAGATTGAAACAATAACAAAAGGAATACAGGATTTAAAGGCATCAAATGGTGCTAACTTTACAATTAAGCAATTGGAAAAGACAAAAAAGAATTTGAAAACAAGACTGGAAAAACTCAATAAAACTGATAGAAAAGATGATTTGATTACCTTTGAGGAATTAGGAGTCGATCATCTTTTTGTCGATGAGGCACATTATTATAAGAACCTGTTTCTCTTTACCAAGATGCGTAATGTTTCAGGTCTAGCAGCAACTGAAGCTCAAAAATCAAGTGATATGTTCATGAAATGTCGATATCTTGATGAGATTACCAATGGCAAGGGGATTGTCTTTGCAACTGGAACACCTATCAGTAATTCGATGACAGTGCGCCCGTAAGGGGCTGTAATAATCTTACCTTGAGCAAGTAATAGGGCAAGGTATCAAAGCGGAATAATCCGCACCCTATCGTCACCCGACTTATCCGAAAGGGGAAACCCGACGGGGAGTGTAGCATGTCGGAGGACACGGAACATGGAAACTTCCAAAGTGTTTGCGTGATAGTGGCGAAAAGTTATGAATAAGGATGAAAGCTAAACTGCCTGAATGACAGTCGGAGATTGGGCAAAATGTTGCTCCGTGCGTAAGGAAGTTATATTCGCATGTACTCTGGTGGATATGAGTCGGCCATGCGTATCCGCAAGATACCCAGAGTAAATCAGCCATAGGATAATGGAAAACGGCGAACGTCACATCCGAAATCATAGCAGGCTCATGTTATTACAGTTCTAAACGGGGATTGCCTAAGGTAAAACGCCGAAAATCGGCTATGAGTGCTATGAGAAAAGTGACTCTGAATATTTACTATGGTAACAGAGTCTCCGTAGTAGTCCGAGGACGGGAAAGCCGTCCACATGGCGAAGGGAGACAGTCTTTCTTCAATACAAATAATAAGGAAAGGTGCGTGAGGCATTATGAGAAGTCCCGAAAATGTATTGAAAAGTTTAAGTGAAAAAGCAAAAAACAAAGAGTACAGGTACGAGAGATTATACCGTAACCTGTACAATCCAGAGTTCTATCTGCTTGCATACCAGAATATTGCGACCTCTCAGGGGAGCATGACGGCAGGAGCAGACGGACTCACTCTTGACGGTATGAGCATGGAACGCATTGAAAAGCTCATTGAGAAGCTGAGAGACCACTCATACCAGCCGAACCCAGCAAGGCGTGTTTATATTGCGAAGAAAAACAGCAGTAAAAAACGCCCATTGGGGATTCCGTCAACGGACGATAAACTGTTACAGGAAGTTGTCCGTATGATACTTGGAGCGATTTATGAGCCGACATTTTCTGATAATTCACATGGTTTTAGACCGAAAAGAAGCTGCCACACAGCGTTAAAAGAAATCGTAACACTGTTTACTGGCGCAAAGTGGATAATAGAGGGAGATATTAAAGCTTGTTTTGACAGCTTCGACCACCATATCACAATACAGCTTTTGAGAAAGCGCATAAAAGATGAAGCGTTCATATCGCTGATGTGGAAATTTCTAAGGGCAGGATATATGGAACAGTGGACATACCATGAAACGTATTCCGGCAGTCCACAAGGCTCCGGTGTCAGTCCGATACTTGCTAACATCTATCTGAATGAACTTGATGAGTTCATGGCAAAGATGAAAAACAGTTTTGACAAAGGCGATACAAGAAGCCGTAAAGTCCACAAAGACCACGATAAGGTACGCTGGGCATATCGGAAAGCGCAGAAAAATCTGAAAATAGAGCGCACAGAAGCAAACTTGGCAGCATTTAAAGAAGCAAGGAAAGTGATGTTGTCCACACCGCATTTAGACGAGATGGATGAGAATTACAAAAGGCTTCAATATAACCGTTACGCTGACGATTTCCTGATTTCAATAACAGGTTCAAAGCAGGACGCCGAAAATATCAAGGAACAGGTAAGGATATTTCTAAAAGACAAGCTAAATCTCACAATGTCGGAGGAGAAAACTCACGTTACCCATTCTTCTGAAAAGGTGCGGTATCTTGGATACGACATAAGAATATCAAGAAGTCAGGACACAAAGCGGACGAAAAAAGGTCTGCAACGGGTGTGGTATGGAAAAGTGCAGTTATATATGCCGAAAGAAAAATGGATTGCGAAACTACACGAACACGGTGCGTTTAAAATCAAAAAAGACGAAAACGGCAAAGAGATTTGGAAGCCGCTCCACAGAGGAGCGCTTATGCCATTAGACGATGTGGCAATCATCAGTAAATATAATTCTGAAATCAGAGGATTGTACAATTATTACAGGTTAGCAATCAATGTATGCAATCTGGGGAAATTTCATTCTATCATGCGTGGAAGCTGTCTAAAGACGTTGGCGGCAAAATATAATTCTTCTGTTATGAAGATGTATAAGAAATACCGTAGTGTAAAGGGCGACTTCGGCGCAGACTACAAAACTAAGAGTGGAACAAAGCGGTGTGAGTTTTACAATGAAGGATTTAGGCGTAATAACAATATCGCACCTGAATTTGTAGACATTATGCCGAAATACAGAGGGCAGATAAAACCGAATAGTCTTGCAGGACGCTTGAAAAGCGGACAATGCGAGATGTGCGGAGCAAGCCCCGTAAAAGTGTATATGCACCATGTAAAACGCTTAAAAGATTTGAACGCTGATAATGAATTTGATGAACTGATGTTACAGAAAAGGCGGAAGTCATTGGCTCTCTGCCCGAAATGCTACGAAGAAGCAAAGTTAAAATCACTTAAACTATGAAAGATGGCGAGCCGTGTACATCGAGAGGTGTAAGCACGGTTCTGGAGGGGGTTACGCCAAAACCGCTGACGAAAGGAAGTATGGCGTGGCGTTTCCTACCTTATGAGATGTATACGATGCAAAGATATCTGCAGTTTAATCTGCTGCAAAAACAAAACCTGCAGAACTTCGACAGCTGGGCAAGTACTTTTGGTGAAACTGTTTCAGCAATTGAACTTTCTCCAGAAGGTACAGGATATCGTATGAAAACAAGATTTGCCCGTTTTTATAATCTTCCTGAGCTGATTGCAATGTTTAAGGAAGTTGCTGATATAAAAACATCAGATATGCTGAATCTGCCAGTACCCAATGCTCACTATGAAACTGTAGCAGTTGAAGCAAGTCCTGAACAAAAAGAAATGGTCAATACCTTAGCAAAAAGAGCTGAATCTATTCGTGATGGCCATGTTGATCCTACAGAAGATAACATGCTGAAAGTTACAAATGATGGTAGAAAATTAGCTTTAGAACAGCGACTTATTGACAATACCTTAGATGACTATGATGGCAGTAAGGTCAATGCCTGCATTGATAATGTCATGCGTATTTATCATGAAACCAGTACTCGAAAATCAACTCAGTTAATCTTTTGCGATATGTCAACACCAAAAAGTGGAGTCTTTAATGTCTATGATGATATCAAGGAAAAGTTACTGCAAAGGGGGATCAATGAAAAAGAGATTGCCTTTATTCATAATGCCAATAGTGACATTCAAAAGAAAGAACTGTTTGCAAAGGTTAGAGATGGAAAGGTAAGGATACTTATTGGTTCAACTTCCAAGATGGGAGCAGGAACCAATGTACAGACTAAGCTTGTTGCTTCTCATGACCTTGACTGTCCATGGCGTCCTTCGGATTTGGAACAGCGTGGTGGAAGAATTATCAGGCAGGGTAATGAAAACAGTGATGTTTATATCTATCGTTATGTAACAAAGGGAACGTTTGATGCCTATTTGTATCAGCTTGTGGAGAATAAACAAAAATTCATTTCACAGATTATGACAAGCAAATCACCAGTACGAAGTGCAGAGGATATTGATGAGGCGTGCATGAATTATGCAATGGTTAAATCTATTGCAAGTGGTGATCCACGAGTCATGGAAAAGATGAATTTAGATGAGCAGGTTAAAAAATTAAGACTTGCTAGAGAAAACTATCTTAGCCAGAAATATGAACTGGAGGACAAGGTTGCTGAATACTATCCACAGCAAATCAGTCGCATTCAATTTAGAATAACTGGTCTTGAAGAAGATGTTCAAGCAAGGATAACACCTGAAGAATTTACAATGACTATCAAGGATATAACCTATAATGAAAAAGAAAAAGCAGGTCAGGCAATCCTGCTTGCGTGTCAGCAAAATAAATCAGAAGATTTGTTTTATCTAGGTCATTATCGTGGTTTTGAAATGAGCATGGTCTATGACAGTTTCCAGCATTATCATAAGCTGTATTTAAAAAACAAGTTGAATCATACTGTTGAGCTTGGTCAGGATGTATTTGGAAATATCAAAAGAATTGATAATGTTATTGATGGTCTTGATAAAAAGCTAACAGTAGAAAAACAGCTTCTTGAAGAAATGAAACAGCAGTTTGAAAATGCAAAGGAGGAAATCCTTAAGCCATTTGCAAAAGAAGATGAATATATTGAAGCTACCAATAAGCTATCTAAATTAAATAAGGAACTTGATATTGGTGCTCAAAATGAACCGGATGTCGAGCTATCTGAAGAAGAAATAAACAATGAAGTAAAAACAAAAAATATATCACATACAAGATAGAAGGCTGATATTCAATAAAAGAATACCAGCTTTTTTTATGGAGGAACACAAATGAAAAAGAAATATTTAACACCAGAAGAACTTGCTGAAGTAAAAAAGATAGATCTGCTGACTTATCTATATAACTATGAACCTAATGAACTTGTTAAATATGGAAGGGATACTTATGGTACAAAAACACACTCCAGCCTAACAATAAGAAATGGTCTTTGGACATGGTGGGTAAAAAATATTGGAGGACGAACAGCATTGGATTACCTTATTAAAGTGGAGGGCTTGAGCTTCTTAAAGCTGCACTGCTTGTTGATGAATGCATCACTAAAGAAAAGCCAGTCATCAAAGAAATACACAAAATCTTTTATGATAAATCAGAGTTTAAACTACCTCCAAAAAGTTCTTTTCCACTTAAGATATATGATTATTTAACAAATAAGCGTCATATTGATAAGGAAATTATAACTTATTATTTTCAAAGAGATATGCTTTATGAAGCACAATATGATCATGCAATTATCTTTGTAGGGTGTAATGATGATCATAAGCCATGCTTTGCATCTAAGCGTTCTATCACAGGGTATGAGCGTCGTAATCTTTCTGGAAGTGATAAAAGATACAGCTTTAGATTAGAAAATTCATTCAGCGATGTTGTTCATATTTTTGAAAGTCCAATTGATTTAATGTCGTTTCAGACAATGCAGAAGATGAAAAATCAAGAGTGGAATAAGGATAATTATCTTGCTATTGATGGTGCTTCATTAATAGGAAATGATATAAGTCATAGTGAAATACCTGTTGCTTTGGAATGGTTTTTAATGAAACATCCCCATATCAAGGTATTGGTTTTACATCTGGACAATGATCGTGCAGGACTAGAAACAAGTGAGAAAATTAAATATCATTTGGCAGACAGATATGAGATTCAAGACTGCAGACCAAAACATTGCAAGGACATAAATGATGTGCTTGCAAGAAAAGTATTAAGTCATCAAATCATTACAAGATAATTGAATTATAAAAAAAAGGAAAACAATATGGAAAGAAAAGAATTAAAAAGAAAAATAGTTAATGAAGTTTTGAAATATATTCAAAAACAAGTTGTATTTAATCGCAGTATCAGTTATAAAATGGAAGTGAAAGGACAAAGTATTTATTTTTGGATTCATCGCTATCAGTGTGATTTTAAGATTAATATTTATGCTGATGGAAATATTCAGCTTAAATTTAATGAAGCCTGTCATAAGGAATTTACATGTGATTACTATAAGTTTAATGAAGAAGATGATCTGGATTTATTGGTTAATCATTTTAAAAAGGATATGAATATGCTTTTAAAAGATTTTATAGAATATCCAATGGGATGGCATGTTATTATGGATTATCTTAGTCATGATGATGATTTTTTAGACATGAAGCTACTAAGAAATGATGACGAATGGGTTAAAAATTATAAGAGTATTCGAAAATATTTTTAGAACAATTAAATTAGTTTAAAGACAAATAAAGACGAAAAAATAATAAAAAAATCAATAAGAAAACTTGAATTTTTAGCAATTTATTGTATAATCTAAGTGAAGATAAAGAAAGAATTTATCTCAAAAAAATGGTAATAATTATTATGTATAATAATGTATACAATAGCATATTATACATTAAGAATGGTAACATTCTCGGTGAACAGGCACCGTAAAAAGTCGAATTCAAAAGGTAGAATTAAAAATAACCTTGTCCGAGTGTATATTGAAGAATATACGAGCCTAGCAGTAAGGAAACAATACTGTAGACAAGAGATAGTCTTAAAAATAATCTCGTCCGAGTGTATATTGAAGAATATACGAGCCTGGCGACCAGGATAAAACCTGTTTTTAATTTGATAGTATTAGCAGGTCATGTTGACCTGTTTTTTGTTTATAAGGGGAAAATAAAAATGCATAACTTGAATCAATCCAGTAAAAAAAGAATAAAAAATGATGTTATTAGTGGGGCAAGATTATACAAAAAATATCTTGTACCTAATGAGTTTTTGGTTATAACAGAAGATGGAGATTCAGTTGTTGTTTGTTTTCACAAGGAAGATTTTGCTCATCTTGCTGGTGTTCGTAATGTGTTTAGTGATTTAGATTTTTATAATCATTGTGCACTGGGTACATTAACTGAAGAAAATATAAAGACTGAACAGCATTATGATTTTGGAACAATCCGTAAAAAGATTATAAGAATAAAAAAGATAAACAAGATCATTTATGCAAATGCTGATACTAATCTTGTCTTGGTTAATTTGCATACGCATACTAGAGATTTTCCAATTGCAATAGAAAGTCCTGAAGATAAAATGGTTGTAGCTTTTATAGGTGATGATTTTCATGCAAGAAGTTTGAGAAATAACAATCAAACAAATGCAGATGAAAAGAAAAATATTATTGCAATTTTTTCAAGAGAAAAAAGATCAGAAGATAAATATGAACAACTTGTTTATATAAAGGATTATGAATATTTGAAAAATATTTATACTAAATTTGATGAAGTGATTTCAGTTAATATTTTAAAAGAATATGATGAGCATAATTTGAAATAACTATTATATAAAATGATATTTTAAGCAGTTACTTTATAAAAAAAGGAACTGTTTTTTTATAGGAGAGTGGTGTATTTGATTAAGAAAATCATAAAAGAAATACAAAAACTGGAACAACAAAAACAATTAAAACTAGATAAACGTAGTCAATTGGATGATGAATTAACAGTTATTAATTCACGTCTAAAAGAACTTAATAATCTCAAGAATCAGTATGAAAAATTAGAACAAAATGCTGATTCTTTTTTTATAAATACGAAAGGTCAAGGTGAAAAATAATGGCAAAATACAAAGTGGAAGTTACTGAAACATTACAGTATCAAGAAGAAATTGAAGCTAAAAGTGAAGAAGAAGCTTTGGAAAAATTAAAATCGAAATATTATAATGAAGACATTGTTCTTGATTATAGTCATCATACAAATACTGAATTTTGTGTATTGGAAAAAGTAAAAAAGAAAGATAGACCATCACGTTAATTTTTTTGATTGGTATCTTTTATATTTAAATTATGAAAGACTATCTTTATGTCTGTATTTGTAGCAAGCAAGGACTTTTGTCCCCAAAGTCAGCATGTTAGGGAAAATCCCTAAGACCCTCAAAAGTGAAAGTTGTTATTTTGATGTATCCATGCTATAAATGTTATATAAAGAGGTGTTGTGATTTATGAAAAAGAATAAGGGGAAGCAGGCTAAAAAAGGAATGAGTTTTTTAGAGAGGAAACCACAGGCAGAAAAGTGGCTTGCTCATTTTACTGATGATGAAAATAAGGATATTGTTAAATGCTATCGTAAAAAGTTTGCAGTAGATAGATTGAAGGCAGTTGATGAATTGCAACGCTTAGGTGTTAAGCTAACCAAAGAACAAATTGCAAAAGAGAAAAAAGCAGTTAAGGCACATCAGCAATCCCTGATTAATAGAAAGCGAAATAAAAAGAGAAAAAAGCTTGAAGCACAAACTCAATCATTAATCAACATGGATCAGGATGATACATTTTATTATATTGCAGGTTATACAAGTGGTGGAGAACCTTATGGTGTGACATGGGAAGAAATGGGTTTAGAACCCTATGAAGATATTGAAGATTAGTAAACCAGTCTTATGTTCAAAAAAACATAGGACTTTTTTTGAAAGGAAAGATGATGATAAAGAAAAAAATAAATAGAACAAAAGAAATTAAAATTCGATTAACACAACTTGAATTAGAAAAACTAAATAATTTGGTCAATATGACTGGGCTTTCACGAGAGGAATATTTGAGGTCACTTATCAATAAAGTTGTACCAGCCAACAAACCAACTGATGAACTTGTTGAGGTCATTAAACAGTTAAGAATGATTGGCAACAATCTTAACCAGATAGCTGTCATTGCTTATAAGACATCATCTATTGATGTCATGAAATATAAACATGAATCAGAAAAACTTCAACAGGAGATTTTAAAAATCATGGAAAGCATAAACCAGTCAAGACCATTGGAGGAATCATAATGGCAACAACAAAAATATGGGCAGTTAACGATAACTTAAAACGTGTTCTTGAATATGTTTCAAATCCTGATAAAACAGAAAATAAGGATTTAAATGATTATCAGTTTAAAGGTTTGGAAAATGTGATTGAATATGCATCAGATGATTTAAAAACAGAAAAGCAGTTTTATGTCAGTGGTGTCAACTGTTCCCCAGATAATGTTTTACAGCAGATGGTCAGTACAAAAAAAGCTGCTCAAAAGGAAGAAGGTGTTCTAGCGTTTCATTGTTATCAGTCATTTAGTCCAGGTGAGGTGACAGCAGAAACAGCACATGCGATTGGAGTAGAGCTTGCCAAAAGAATGTGGGGAGATGATTTTGAAGTATTGGTGACAACACATCTTGATAAAAAACACTTTCATAATCATTTCGTTGTCAATTCAGTTTCATGGACAACGCATAAAAGATTTTTAAATAAGCATATTGATTATGACAGGTTTAGAAGATTGTCAGATGAACTATGCAAGGAATATGCGTTGAGTGTTATCAGGCATCCGAAGAAAGCAAAGCACTATTCAGAGTGGCTTGCTGAAAAACAGCGTATTCCTACAAGAAGAACGCTTATCAAAGATGATGTTGATCGTGCAATTCGTAACAGCAGGACTTTTACACAATTTGTTAGAAATCTTAAAGAGATGGATTATGAAGTCAAGACTAACGTTAAGCACATTGCTGTCAAGCCACCAGGTGCTCCAAGATTTTTTAGACTTCATAATTTATCTAAAGATGAGGATTACAGTGAGGATGGAATCAAGGAAAGAATTCTAAGTAATACAATATTTGTAGATGGTCCTACTCATGTAAAGAAAAAAACATTTTATTTCCATGGTCACTTTAAAAAGCAAAAGAAATTAAAAGGAATCAAGGCATTATATTTTCATTATATGTATCGAATGGGAATTATCCGTAATCATGCACTTAGTAAGGTGCATTTTTTGTTAAAGGAGGATCTTCGCTATATGGATAAGATTACAAGAGAAGCAACACTGCTTGGCAAACAACAAATCAATACCTTAGAGGAACTTGAACAAAGGGAAAATGAAGTGAATGCAAAGATGGAAAATTTAGTTAAGGAAAGAAGATGTCTTTACAACAAGGTAAAGCGATGCCGCAAGCTTGAAACAAAAACAATGCTTCAGCAGGATATCGAAACCTTATCAAATGAAATCAAGGAACTTAGAAAGGAGGTGAGGCTTTATGGTGATATAAAGAAACGTTCAACTGTCATGAAAGATAAGCTTGAAAAAATTCATAAAGAGGAAATGGTACAAGCAAAAGATGATAAGCATCTAAGCAGACAATCAAAGTCAATATGATGAGTCATTATTTTTTGATAAGGAAAGGGGGGGTGATGAAAATGGCAACAGGTGGAGAAACCGCAGATCAGGCAGTAAGGATGACACTTCAGGGTATAGAAGTTGCTGCTAATGTTGCACTTAAAGTTGGTGGCATGGCATCCAAATCTTTAGCAGTCACATTGTATGCGATACTAACCGATAAAAAGAAAGTGAAGGGGAAAACTCGATTACAGTCAATGCTCAAGTCAGGCAGAGAGTTAAAGGTTTTTGCGATTAGGCATGAAGACCTCAAAACATTCTGCAATGAGGCAAAACGTTATGGGGTACTTTATTCAATTCTAAAGGAAAAAAACAATACTGATGGCATTGTTGATATTATGGTTCGTGCAGAGGATGCAAGCAAGATCAGTCGTATTGTTGATAAGTTTGAACTTGCAACAGTTGATACAAAAGCGATTAGAGATTCTGTACTGGCTAAGCAGTCTCAACAGTTAAATGATGTTCCAGTATTGAATGAAGATGAACATGATCGTCTTGTGGCTTCATTAATGGATTCAATGAAAGATGAAAAGTCAAATAGAGAAAACCCGACTTTAGCTCGAACGAAGAAGAAGGACGAGAATCAGTTCGAGCCTATTTTAGAGGGAACAGTTCCCACTACTACTAAACGTCCTTCTGTTCGCAAGGAATTAAATGAAATCAAGGAAAGAAAAAAGCAAACTGTCAAGCAAGCACAATCACAAAATCATCAAAGACCAAAAAAGAAAAAACGTAAAAAGGAGCGATAAAATATGAGTGATATCTATTCAATATTAAATCAAACAAAAAAGGAAAGTCCTCAGCGACTTCCCAAAGAGGAATTTATCGAAAAAATTAAGCAGCAAAAAAATTCATTATATGAAATGTCCGAAGTGCAGGCAATGAAGGTGATTAGTGAACCATCATCTTATATTCACTATCTATCAATGCTTGCTCAATTAGATTATACAGTAGCAAATACATTGCTGGTCATGGCACAAAAGCCTGATGCAATGATGCTTAAGGATAGTGAGCATTGGCGTAAGGATAAGCATTATATCAAAAAAGGTGAAAAGGGTATTCAGATACTTGAACCGCAGGGAGAATACGAAAGACCTGATGGCAGTGTAGGTACAAACTATGCAGTAAAGTATGTCTTTGATGTTTCGCAAATCAACAGCATGATTAAGGTCAATCAGCCGTTTATGTCTACAGAAAATATTTTTACTGGATTGACTTATAATGCTCCAGTTCATTTATTTAATGATGATGCATTTGTAAGTCATCACAGTGTTTTATATTCACCAGCAGAGAAAACAATCTTTTAT
The DNA here is from genome assembly GCF_020589945.1 of Faecalibacillus sp. MSK20_93. Taxonomy (NCBI): domain Bacteria; kingdom Bacillati; phylum Bacillota; class Erysipelotrichia; order Erysipelotrichales; family Coprobacillaceae; genus Faecalibacillus; species Faecalibacillus sp. MSK20_93. The sequence goes on from NZ_JAJDKA010000001.1 coordinate 35,814, forward strand.
CGCAGTCATCTTTCGGAAAATGAATTAGTAGAAGGAATGATTAGAGAGTTCTGTTATGCTGAGTTCGATCAGCAGTATACTAACTTTGACCGTCAGCGAGATCATTTTATTGTTGAAAGTTCTGCCTATATCTTGTGTTCAAAATTAGGTGTTAAGGTTAGCAATATGGAATTTGCTAATGAAGTGAGTCAGTATTTCTCTGGCATGGATGCTAGAAAAGTCAAAGAGGAATTAACCAACATCAAGGATTTATCCAATGATGTCTACAGTCGCATTGAAAGAGGGATTTACAAGACACATCAGCAGTCATTAGAAACATCACAGCCTAGCAGGGAGATGAGATAATTTATGTCATATCATAAAGAACCTGTTGTTGTTATTAAAGTTACTGATATTGAAAGAAGAATTATCATCAATGCATTAACAGAGTTAAGAAATCATCAAATTCGTCAGAATAAGAATTATGATTTTATTGAAACTATCATTGGCAAGGCTGCATGTGCTTCACCAGTTAAAGGAAGAATAGCCTATGAAGAAAGATAATCATATTGAAAATATTGTTTTGTTTGTCTTAGGCTTTATACCAGTTATATGGCTTGCCTTAATGATTGCTCCCTATATGTATGAAGGATTGTTTGTTGCAGTTGCTCAGTTGAGTGAAGCAGTGAATAATCCTTTTTCTATTCAATGGTGTGATGAAAGTTTAAGAACGATTGGGCTGTTTATTGTCATCTATATATGTGGGATAGGAATTTATTTATCCAACAAAAAGAACTATCGTCATAGTGAGGAATATGGTTCAGCAAAGTGGGCAAAGACTTATCAGGTCAATAAGAAATATGCGGATAAGGATTATTTACAAAATAAGCTGTTATCACAAAATGTTCGTATAGGTCTTGATGGCAAGAAACATCGCAGAAATCTCAATACACTTGTTATTGGTGGAAGTGGTGCAGGCAAGACAAGGTTTTATGTCAAACCCAATGTCATGCAATGTAATACAAGTTTTGTGATTTTAGATCCTAAAGGAGAAATTTTGCGTGATACTGGATATCTGCTTGAAAAGAATGGCTATGTTATCAAAATCATTGATTTAATCAATATGACCAAATCGCATTGCTATAATCCTTTTGCCTATATCAAGGATGACAAGGATGTCCTAAAATTAATTACAAATTTAATCAGAAATACAACACCAAAAGGCAGTCAAACAAATGACCCTTTTGGGAAAAGTCAGAGACTGCACTTCTTGAGGCTTTATGTCTATATCTTCTTCATGAAGCACCTCAGGAGGAACAAAACTTTACAATGGTCATGGAAATGATAGCAGCTGCTGACGTAAGAGAAGATGATGAAGATTATCAATCACCACTTGATGAATTATTTGAACGACTTGAATTAAGAAATCCAGAAAGTCTTGCAGTAAAGCAGTATAAAATTTATAAGCAGGCAGCTGGCAAGACAGCAAAATCAATTCTTATTTCTGTTGGTGTACGTCTTGCTGCTTTTAATCTTGAAAGCATAGCAGGATTAACTGCAACTGATGAACTGGAGCTTGAGCAAGTTGGTGAAAGAAAAACAGCAATATTTTGTGTCATACCAGATAATGACAGTACCTTTAACTTTATAGTCGGTATGCTGTATACACAGCTGTTCCAAATGCTTTATTACAGTGCAGACATTGTCCATGATGGAGAATTGCCTGTACCTGTTCATTTTCTGATGGACGAGTTTGCCAACGTTGCCTTACCAGATGAGTTTGATAAGCTTCTTTCAACGATGCGTTCAAGACAAATCTTTGTATCTATCATTTTGCAGAATTTAGCACAAATCAAAGCTCTTTATAAGGATTCATGGGAATCTATTGTAGGGAACAATGATACACTTTACTATCTTGGAGGCAATGAACAGTCAACACATAAGTTTATGTCAGAGTATCTTGGTAAGGAGACTCTAGATACAAATACTTTTGGTAAATCATCAGGAAGAAGTGGCAGCTATTCAACAAATTACCAGCAGGCTGGAAGGGAACTATTGACTGCTGATGAGGTCAGATTATTGGATAATGATTATGCACTGCTTTTTATTAGAGGAGAAAGACCAATATTTGATAAAAAGTATGATATTCTTAAACACCCCCATATCCATGAAACAAAAGATGGAAAAGCTAAGTCATATGTTCATGGAAAAGCAAGGCATATGATTGATGACTGGCAAAATATTTTATTAAGTGACAGTGATTATGAACTTTTAAGTGATGAAGATATTGATGAATATTTTCATGAGCTGATGGCTAAAGAGTCATCTTAGAATTGAAATACAATAAAGTGTGGTTATGGCTTTGAATAGTTTGACTGCACTTTTTATTTTGAATAAGAAATCAGGAGGAAATAAATTAATGAAATTATCAAGAAAAATGAAAAGATGTTTGAACTTATATGTTTTATTTGTATTATTCTTAAATTTTGGAATTATCAATGTTTATGCTGAAGGTGATCCTTTGACAGTTGTCAATAATCTATCTAATTTTATATTCAGTCTTATTAGGGCAATTGGTATGATTTTACTTGGATTTGGTGTTGTGCAGGTAGGACTATCATTAAAGAGCCATGATGCCAGTCAAAGAGCCAATGGATTCTTAACTGTTGCTGGGGGTATCATCATTACATTTGCAAAAGAGATTCTTAATTTGATTGTAGGTGGTTAATCTTGGACGGAATAATTGATAACTTAACCAATGCCATTAATACATGGAATCAAAAACTGGCAGAGATATGGCTATTACTGACACAGTCACCTGAAACATTTCGAGGAGGACATATATGGCAGATTATTACTAAAATACATGGAGCACTTGTAGCTATTGGACTTGCACTACTTGTACTTTTCTTTGTAGTAGGAGTATTAAAAACATGTATCAATTTTGATCAGGTCAAAAGACCGGAACAGGCATTAAAGCTATTTTTAAGATTTGTGATAGCACGAGCAATGGTTGTCTATGGAATGGAACTGATGATGAAGATTTTTGAAATCATTCAAGGAATTACTTCCAAGATTATGACAACTGTTGGCATTGGTGCAGCTACATCTACTACACTGCCTAAAGAAATCATTACAGCAGTAGAAGATTGCGGATTTTTAGAAAGTATTCCACTATGGGCAGTAACACTACTTGGAGGATTATTTATTACAATACTATCCTTTATTTTAATTCTAACTGTCTATGGAAGATACTTTAAGCTCTACATGTATACAGCCATTTCACCAGTTCCGTTATCTTCATGGGCAGGTGAAGGTACACAGAATATGGCTATTACATTTATCAAGTCCTATATGGGCGTATGCATGGAAGGTGCTATCATTGTACTAGCTTGTATTATCTTTTCAGCATTTGCAGCGTCACCACCAGCAGTTGATACAACAGCAAGTGCAGTCAGTATGGTATGGTCGTATATTGGTGAATTGATTTTCAATATGATGATTTTAGTTGGTACTGTCAAGATGAGTGATCATGTTGTTAAAGATATGATGGGATTGTAAGAAATAAGGTGTTATAATAATTATATACATTTACATGCAAGGAGGTTTGTTTATGGGAAATGAACAATTGATAATTGAATATATAAAAAAATATATAGTTAGCGATGTTTATCCAGACTCTGCAATAATGATTAATGGTGGATGGGGTAGTGGAAAAACCTATTTCATAAAAAATATATTAGTCTCTAATTTAGAAGAGACTCTAAAAATTAAAGAAATGCATTTATGTTATATTACTTTAAATGGCTTATCAAGCACAAAAGAGTTTATGAAAAGAATTCAGTCATTAATAATTAAGGAAAGGTTTAATGTATTAAATGAAGTTCAAAAAACTGACTCCGGAATTATTGATATTATAACAGGTATTGATTCTATTTGTGATGATGTCAATCTTCAAGGATGGTTAAGTATTCTTTTTGGTGCTAAGAAAAAAATAGATAGCTCAATTTCTAAAAAGAATATTTGTTCTACATTATTTATCTTTGATGATTTAGAAAGATGTCCTATAGATTTAAAGGAAATTTTAGGATTTATTAATGATTTGATTGAACATGAACATTGTAAATGTATAATTGTTGCTAATGAAGAAGAAATTGAGGATAGTTTTTTTAAAATAAAAGAGAAATTCATTTCAAGAACATTTGAGTTTGTTCCAAACTTAGATGATTTTCTTAAAAATGAAAGAGAAAAATACAAAGATCAACCTTTAAATAAATTGAGTGATGAGAATTGGAAAGGATTTATAAAATCAAACTTGTATCCATATAAGCTTAACTTAAGAATAGTACAAAGTGCCTTATTTATTACAAATGAAATATATAATATTTGTATAAATAGAATTTTACAGGAAGAGAATGATTTAAGCCAATATGTTCTTAACAGATTATTGTTTGATATATATTATGTTGAAAAGTACTATAAAGAAGGTAATGAAAAACCTCAAATTAAAAATAATGATAATATAGAAAATGTAGTTATATTTGGATCGAAGGATGATTTAAGTTCTTATAAAAAAATTTTTATGTTTATATTAGATGTTGTTTATAATGGGATATATGAAGAAAAAGTTATTTTGAAAAATATAGAGGCATATATTGAAAACAACAAAATAAATGGAATATACTCTCCTATAGCCGAATTAAAAAGTTATTATTATATGGAAGATGAAAAAATACAAGCAATCTTAGATTTAATACATGAAACAGTCAAAAATTTGAACTTAAATCAGTTATCAGATTTCTTCAATTCATTAATTCCTTTACTGGATATAGGATTTTCTTACAATCATAAAACAGATTTTGAAAGTGTATTACAATTAATAGCAGACACAGTTGATATAAGTGCAACTGAAAATGATTGGGTTTTTGAAAAAGTGGAATTTCATACAACATTGAAAGATGAACAATTCAAAAAATATAAAATTGCAATGAATATGATGAAAGAAAAACTAGAAAAAAAAGCTAGTATATCTAATGAATATATGGACGAAATATTGTCAAGTCATAATTGGATATTTAAATTGCAATGTGATATGAAAACTAATGAATATAATTACAGAGAAGAGAAAAAATATCTTTCATATTTTAATTTAGATATTTTATTAAAAAATCTAGAACAATCTTCAAATTTGCAATTATCAGATTTTAGAACTATTTTATATGGCTTATATAGAAGAAATAATTGTATGGAATCCTTTATCAATGATATTGAAACAGCATTAGAACTTGTTTCTAAATTGGAGACAATTACTATTAATAAAAAAATTAATAAGTTAACTATTAAATATATTATTGGTGACTTAAAAGCAAGTTTTTCGAAAGATTAAAAGGAGAATTATGGAAATAAAATTAAATAAGGAAATACGAGAGTATACAGAAAGCATTTTCTTTGGATTGACCATGAGACAATGCTTTTTTTCTGTTCTCGCATGTATTGGGGCAGTTATAGTATATTTTTATACAATTGATACTTTAGGTATGGAAATAACAAGCTGGCTATGTATATTGGTTGCAATGCCTTTAGCAGCTTTAGGCTTTGTAACCTATCAGGGAATGAATGCTGAAGAAATATTTCTTACAGCTACACGTTCGCTGATACTTAGTCATAGAAAACTATATTTCATACCTACGAATATTTATTATGAATTATTAAAACCAATGATCATACAAAAACAAAAGGAGGACAGCTTATCAGATGATAAAAAGCTACGAAAAATTAAAAAAGAAAGAAAAGCAAAAATATAAGGTTCCTAAGACTGCACAGGATATTGTTCATGTTGATGTCATCCATAAGGATGGCATTTTTCAGGTAGGAAATAAGTACACAAAGACCTATCGTTTTAGTGATATTAACTATGCCATTGCGTCAAAAGAAGAAAAAGAAGGAATGTTTCTTAATTATAGTGAACTTCTTAATTCATTAGATAGTTCAACAGTAACCAAGATTACAATCAACAATAGAAAAGTTGATTTAAATCAGATTAAAGAAAACATTCTGATAAAGATGCATGGAGATGGCAAGGATGATCTATCTAATGAATATAACCAGATGCTCTTGGATAACATTGAAAAATCAAATGGCATTGAACAGGAAAAATATATAACTGTTTCTGTTTTTAAGGATAACATCAAGGATGCTAGAACTTTTTTTAGCAGAGTGACTAATGAGTTATCAACACATTTTTCCAAGTTGGGTTCAAAACTTGAAGAATTGAGCTTAAATGAGCGTTTGAAGATATTGCATGATTTTTATCGTTCAGACAGTACTGAAGAATTTCATTTTGACTTGCAGAGTTCAATGAGATTAGGAAAGCATTTCAAGGATAGCATCTGTCCCTATGCACCTGAATTTTATCATCAGCATTTTAAATTCAATAACAGGTATGGATGTGTAATGTTCTTATCTAATTATGCAACCTATGTTAAGGATAGCTTTGTTTCAGAACTTTGTGATTTCAATAAGCATCTTATGTATTCTATGGATATATTGACAATTCAGACTGATGAAGCAGTCAAAGAAGTTGAAAAAAGATTATTGAACGTAGAAACCAATATTGCAAACTGGCAAAGAAGGCAGAATGAAAATAACAACTTCAGTGCTGTTATACCCTATGATATGGAAGCTCAGCGTAAAGAAGCAAAGGAATTCTTAGATGATTTAACAGTAAGAGATCAAAAGATGATGTTTGCGAATATTACGTTGGTACATCTTGCAGACAGTAAAGAAGAATTAGAGGCTGATAATGAAACATTGATGGCAATTGCCAGAAAGTATATGTGTGAGTTACAGCCTTTTTCATTTTCTCAAAGACAGCTTGATGGATTGAATACTGTTCTTCCTATTGGGGCAAGAGAGATAACCAATACTCGTACCTTATTGACTGAAAGCACAGCAGTATTTATGCCTTTTAGAGCACAGGAAGTCATGGATAAAGGTGGGATATGGTTTGGTCAAAATGCAATCACCAATAACATGATTATCTGCAATAAGGAAAATCTATTAAATCCTAATGCTTTTATCTTAGGTGTACCAGGCAGTGGAAAGTCGTTCATTACAAAAGAACAGATTGCAGTATTGGCACGAGCAACCAATGATACAATTTTGATTGCTGATCCTGAATCAGAATATACACCACTTGTGAATGCATTAGGTGGTGAAGTGATTAAAATTGCAGCAGGCTCAAATGACCATATCAATGCAATGGACATGAGCAGTGGTTATGGTGACAGTAAAGACCCATTGAGTGATAAATCTGAATTTATTATGTCACTGTTTGAACAGCTTGATAAAAAGGGAGTAGACTCCATTGAACATAGTATTATTGACAGATGTGTTAGAGAGGTTTATGAGGACAGTGAAAAGAGTGGTATTGTTCCAACGCTTTCAACATTAAGAATGAAGCTGCTTAATCAAAAAGAACCAGAAGCAAGAAAACTAGCACTTAAGCTGGAGTTGTTTACTGAGGGATCATTGAACATCTTTTCGCATCATACAAACGTCAATGTCAATAATCGTATTATTTCTTATGATATTCATTCACTAGGAAAACAGCTTAAAACAATGGGATTATTAGTTATTACAGATGCAATTATCAATAAAGTCAATCAAAACTGGCTAGAGGGTAAAAGAACACACATTTTTATTGATGAGTTTCATATTGTCTTTGAAAATGAATACAGTGCAAGTTTCTTCAATTCAGCATGGAGGCAGTTTAGAAAGAGAGATGGCTTTCCAACGGGAATTACACAAAACGTTGAATATCTTTTGGACAGTGTACAGGCAAGCACGATGTTATCAAATAGTGAATTTATCATTATGCTGAATCAGGCTTATCAGGATAGAAACAGATTAGCTGATCTGTTGAATATTTCAGATGAGCAGCTGGTTCATATTACTAATGCACAGGCAGGTTGTGGACTGATTAGATACGGACAGTCATTAGTCCCATTTATCAATCGTTTCCCAACTAATACAAAACTATATGAACTGATGACTACAAAGCCATCAGACAGAAAGAAGGTCTTAACAAATGGATAAGCAAACATCAATTCATCATAATGAAGTGTTCAAGGAGTATTTGAAAATACTTCTTGAACATGGATTATATAATGAACATATGGAAACTAAAGAATTAGTTGATTATATAGCACATATGGAAAAGCACTATTATGAAATGAGCAAAGAACTTCATGAAATTAAGAAACTGTTGTATTCTTTACAAAATCCTCAAACAAAATCAAGGCTGACACAGGCGATTGAGAAAACAGAAGTTATTATTAAAAATGGATTAGAAAAAATAGAAAATTTGAAAAACAAGATGGTTATATCAATGAAAGGCTCAATTCAATCATTAAAGCAGAAAGGTAAAAATGGAGTGGTCAAAACAATCAATCTTTTACATTTTAAGGAGGCTTTAGGAAGTGTAAGAAAGTCTCTTTTTTATTCCATGAAACAGTCACAAAATCTTATTCAAACAACTGATATACTGACATCAGAAATAAGACAAGCAAAATCCCATTTAAAAAATGTAGGACATATTCTATCAAGAAAAACTTCCAATATGAAAACAGTTGATTATGATAGACTTAATCTCATTCAAAAAAGTGCACGTCTTATTCATCGTTCTTTTGAATCAATGGCTATTCAGACAACGAAAATACTACACAAGTTAGAAGATTTTGAAAAGACATCAGTAAAAAGTGAAATTAAATATTTAAATTATCAAGCTAAATCTGATCGTGCAATGAAAAAGAAAAATATGAATAAAGCAAGATAGATAAAAAAGCATTTCATTGAAGAATAACTTCTTTAGAAATGCTTTTTGTGAGTTTATCAATTTTACTGAGCAGTTCATTATTTTTACTTTTTCCTGCCTCAATACCAATCATAATCCCTGCTTCCAATGCCGTTTTTATATCAAAATAACGGTACATATCATTAGCAGCTAAAAAGGTATCGTTCAGTATTTCAATTTTATTATCAATGTTTTCCGTTTTTTCTCTGTTCTGTATGGCTCTTAATAAATCATTCTGTGCCTCTTTTTGTTTTTTCATAATATGGATCCTGAGTAATAATACACTCATAGTCTGATTCATATATAAAATCATCAATCAGTTCTTTTAAAGTTTTCATAGTCCTGCCTCCCTAATTTTTATTTTATAATTTTGAAATAACTTTCACAAATGTACGATTCTCAAGAAAGGATGATGAAAAAGATGAAATTTATCAATCATGAACATCAAAAATTTTACCAAGAAACCATGATCAGTGTTGGTATTGATGATACCTATCATAAAGCATTATTCTATACATTGGGTATAGATCAGGACTGTCGCAGTCATATTCATGACCTTTATGATTTTCAAAATTATCGTATCAAGTTAAATGGGATTCATAAGGCTTGGCAGACAACAGGCTCTATGCAATGTAAATTGCTTGGCTTTAATTTATATAATGGATATGTCTATAAAAAAGAGTATCAGGAATCAACACCATATCACTTATTTTCAAGTGAATATTGTTTATATTTTATAGAATCACTTAAATTAAGATATCCTAACCAGACAAGACAAAAAGATAGGCAGGTGATACATCAATGTCGATGAAGATTAAAACCAAAGAAAAGACACATCATATCAACAAATTAGATAGACACCAATATCTCAAACATTATCAAAAGCATAGTTCGTTGAAAAATAGACAATTGATTCAAAATGAACATGATGAATCAGCACAAAAACCAACACCTCAGCGATATGCTGTGAATACAGTTATTGATAGAGAAAAGTCTACTTCTACTCAAGCGGTATATAGAGGAAAGAAACTTTATCAATCTAAAGTCAAACAGAGACAAATGAAAAATAGAAATAAGAAAACTCATGAATTTAACGATTTACCAAAGATAGTATCATATAAGAAGAAACCAAATTATAAGAATAAAAATATAAAAAAAGACAAATTATTCAGAAAATATAAAAACACAAGGAATGTATCTTCTTTTGATAACATGACACAGCAACAAAAGAATATGAAATCAACTTATTTAAGAAACTTTCAACAGAAAATACAAAAGAAAGGTGCTGTACCATCAAATATCAAAGAAAAAGTGAAACATCCTTTTCAGACAGTAAAGGGTGCAGGAAATATTGTCAAAAAGACAGTAGGAGGATTGAATAAGTTAATTGGATTAGGAACAGGTATGCTGCTGATAACTGTGATAGTTCTATTTATTGGTATTTTTGCAGTTTTAGGTGATGATTCGAGCACAAATACATCTTTAATGCCTTTGAGTGATGAGGTCATTGCTTATGAAGAAACAATCAGAAAATATGCAAAACAGTATGATATTGAAGATTATGTACCATTGTTACAGGCAGTGATGATGCAGGAAAGTGGTGGTAAAGGAAATGATCCTATGCAGTCAAGTGAGTGTGAATATAATAAGAAATATCCAAAAGAGCCTAATGGGATTACAGAAGCTGACTACTCCATAGACTGTGGAGTTCATTATTTTTCAGATTGTCTTAGTTTAGCGAACGTTAGTGGAATTGCAGATACAAAAAATATATCCCTTGCATTACAGGGATATAACTTTGGAAAGGGATATATAACATGGGCCATAGAGCATTTTGATGGATATACAAGAGCCAATGCAAAAGTCTATTCAGATCAAGAGAAAGCAGAATTGCAAACAGATGTATATGGTGATCCTGATTATGTATCGCATGTCCTTCAATATTATCATCTAGGTAATGGTGATATTGTCATAATAGCGAAATCTCAGGTTGGCAACGTAGGTGGTAAACCTTATTGGACATGGTATGGCTTTGATCAACGTGTAGAATGGTGTGCAATCTTTGTGAGCTGGTGTGCAAATGAAAGCGGACAGCTCAATATTACTGTTCCTAAATTTTCAAGAGTAGAAGATGGAATACAATGGTACAAAAATCAAGGAAAGTGGAGTGATAAAAACTATATGCCTAAAGCAGGTGAGCTTATCTTTTTTGACTGGGAAAATGATAATGATCCTGATCATGTGGGCATAGTAGAAAAAGTAGAAAATAATTACATTTATACAATTGAAGGTAACAGTAAAGATGAATGTAGAAGTAGAAAATATAGAATTGGTTATAAAAGAATATATGGATATGGCAAAAGTAAGATAGGTAAATGATAAACTTTTGCCATATGCATTTTAATTGTGAACTAAATATTTTCGATTATAAATTAAAAAATATTATGTTGATAATAATAAACAATTATTATATAATGACTAAAATTAGTATGGGAGAAATGTAATATGTTCACATTTGGTATTGTAGATGATGAGTATGAGTATTTACATATTATATCTGATTGTATCGTTGATTGTATAGGAAATAATCATGATATCTATAGATTTAAAAGTGGAAAAGATTTAATAAAATCTAATTTAACATTTGATCTTGTTTTTTTAGATATCGAGCTAGAAACAGAAGATGGAATCGAAGTTGCTAAAAAATTAGATTATATTACATCTGGAATTATTTTTATAACTTCTCATCAGGAAAAAGTATTTGATGCTTTTAATAAAAATGTTTATAAATTTGTGTTAAAAAATAATTTAAAAAAATTTTTTAATCAAGATTTTTTAGAAATACTGTACAAAATGAATTATGATACTGTAGAAATTTATCATAATAAAGAAATTGATAAGGTTAAGTTTGATAATATTATATTAGTTGAATATAAAAATAGAAATACTGAAATTGTTACAGTAACAAATATATTTAAATTATCAAAAACTCCATTGAAGAATTTTTCTGATAAATTAAATAATGATTTTATTGATGTAAATAGGCATATATATATTAATTATAAGTATATTGATCACATAAATAAAAATAGCGGTATTTTAATAGAAAAGTTAAATAGATATATACCAATATCTAAACATCGCTATGATAGAGTAATTAAAGAGTATATAAAAAGAAAGTTTAGAATATAGTTATAAAATGGAATATTTATATTGTTTAGTCTACGAAATATTTTTATTTATTTTATTTTATTGTAGTCATAAGGGACCTGGTATAAAAAAAGCAAATATACTTATATCAATTCTTATATGCTCAGTTATAAATTTTTTAATTACTTATTATAGTTACATTATTTTATTTGATTCAATATTACCAAATAGTTTCTTCTTTGATATATTAATTGGATTTACATTAGTTTTAAGTGAAACTATAATTTATTCAATAATTGCAAAAAATGAATATAAAGAGATTTTAATAATTTCTATTATGTTTTATCTTGTCTATGGAATCATTACAGTTTTTTTAACATTATTTTCAAATAATATAATGCATTTAGAACAACTGTTATATAGTAATAGTTTCGTACGGGTTATTATCGTTTTTTTAACAGATATTTTATCATTTTTGATTACATATATATTTAATAAATATTTTAATTATTCAAAACGAGTAATTCCACAAAAAATAATCAAAATGTATACTATAGTTAATGTTATAATTATTTTATTAATAACTTTAATTGTATATATTACTAAACAAGATTTTTTAGTTCTGGGTTATTTTGCAATAGTATGTATTGTAATATTATTTTTCATATTAAATCAATTAATATTTAATTTAAACAATTCTTATATTGAAAAATATCAATTAGAATCTATAAATGACATAAACAAAGTAATTTCGAAGTATATGATAGAATCTCAAAAAAATAGTTTAGAAATCAGGAAAATGAAACATGATATTAAAAATCAATTAAATATTGCTAAAATGTTGCCTAAAGAAGAAGGAAATCAAATTTTGGATAATTTAGCAAATAGTTTTAAAAATTTGGATACATTTGTTGATACTGGAAATATTTACATAGATGCTATATTAAATTCTAAAAGCAAAGATTATCCTGATATTAAATTTAATTATACTTTATCTATAATTGACCTCTCTTTCATAGAAGAAATAGATCTTATTTCAATTTTGATTAATTTAATAGATAACGCTGCTCAGGCACAGGATAATATATATAATAAATATATTGATATATTTATTATAATGAACAAGAATAAAGTAGAGATAAATTTAAAGAATCCATTTGATTATATAAAGAAAGAAAATGATTTATTGGTTACAACCAAGGGGAGAAATCATGGGTTAGGACTAAAAATAGTAACTAGTATCGTAGAAAAATATAATGGTTTAATAAATACATTTATTGATGAAGAAAAATTTAATGTTTATATCTTAATTGAAAGATAAAACCAAATATGGATAATATATTTATATGTGATAATTATTTATCTAAAGAATATAATTTGTATCTTAAGCTTAAAATTGATAAAAATTTTCATTTTATTTTCTTTCGATTGTGGAACAACATATTTTGTTAAGAATGGTAAAAATCAATTAACTAATTAAAAATATAAATGTAAAAGTTGGGCTATAGGAAAAAGATATTCACATTAAAATCAACCATATTATTGACTTATTATGACATTCCAAATACAATGACTATTGTGTTTGGAATGTCTGTTTAATAAGGGAAAACTATTTTAATAACATACAATAAAGGTGGTTATGTGTAAAAACAATGTCTTTATAAGATAATATATCTTATTGACAAGATGCTACAATATAGCATACTAAAATGTCTTATAAATTTTACTTAATAAAAAAATAAAATTCAATACACTTAATATTTAAAGTCATGTATCTATATTTCACGGATATATGACTTTTTTGATATACTGAAACACATGAAAGGAGTAAATTTTAATGTGAAAAAAAAGTATATATTAAAAATTATAAAGGATAATATTCTGTGGCTAGCTTTGTTAATTTTATTAAGTGTATGTATTGGATTTATACCATTATTAAATATTTATATAAATTCAATGTTGTTAGATTCAATAATGACTGTTACTTATGACCAAAAGGAGTTTGGGATATTAGTAAGGGCAGTAACTTTTGTATTTTTGATGTTAATAGTAAGATATTTATTTGGATTGTTTAGAGAAATCATAGAATTTATAATTTATAAATATTTAAAAGAGACAATTTTATTAGATGTTGCAAACAAACAGGAAAGATTAGAATACAAAATCATTGAAAACGACAAATTTAATAATCTAATTATGCGGCTTACAACTGAACCAGGAATTGATCAATTAATTGATATGATTCATAAATTATCAGATCTAATTATTTGTATGATAAATATAATATCTATCATAGTTTTATCATTAACAATAAATATTATCTTTTCTATTTCTATTTTATTTAGTTGTATTCCAATATTTTTAGTATCAATAAAAAAATACGCGAAACTATATCAGACAAACAAAGACATAGCACTTATCAATAGGAAATCACGATATTTAGAATTTGAGATGCTACGTGGGCGTGATTTGGCAGCTGAAAGAAATTTATATTCATATACAAATTATTATAACAAAAAGTTTGGAAAATATTTTAAAAAGACTATAGATATTCCAAAAAAGTTAAAGAGAAATGGCTATTATTAGAAAATTTATTTAATTTAATACAAATCCTTTTTTGTTTATTCTTGCTAACATATATGGTAAAGAATATGTCAATGTTATCACTTAGTTATGGGTATATCTTTTCTTATATTACAACAATTTTTCAGATAGAAGGTAATATTATTGATAAAATACCATCATTAATAGGAGACGTAGTCACTGGTTTATCGTATATTAAGGAATTAAATAGATACTTTGGATTTACTGAAGAAAATGATTTCTCTGTGGATAAGGAAAAATTTAAAATTGATAAAATAGAAAATATCGAATTTAAAGATGTAAGTTTTAAATATCCAGATGCAAATAATTTTGTCTTAAAAAACATATCCTTTGTAATATCTTCAGGAAAACATTATGCGTTAATAGGAAAGAACGGATGTGGTAAATCAACTATTGTTAAATTATTGCTAAAATTTTATTCACCAACTGAAGGTAAAATTCTAATTAATGGTATTGACATAGAATTAATTAGTCAAGAGAACGTCTATAATTTATTTTCTGTAGTTTTTCAAGATTTTGCAAGATATCAATTAACTGTTAGAGAAAATATATTATTAGGAAGTCCGACAAAAAAATTAGATATAGAGAGTGTTATAGAACAGGTAAATCTAAAGGAACTAAATAATCTTCCAAATGGGTTAGACACATTTTTAGGGAAAATATATGAAAATGGAATAGATTTATCCGGTGGGCAATGGCAGAAAATCGCAATAGCACGATCGTTAGTTAGAAAAAGTCAATTACGAATTCTTGATGAGCCTACTGCATCGTTAGATCCTTTGGAAGAAAGTAGGTTATATCAAGATTATCAGTCTTTATTGTTAGGTAATACTGCTATTTTGATTACGCATCGGTTAGGTGCAACAAAATTGGTAGATAAAATAATTGTTATTGATGAAGGCACGGTAAAAGAAATAGGTTCACATGATGAATTGATGAAAAAAAAAGATTTGTATTTTAGGATGTTCAATTCTCAAAAGGAGTGGTATGATGAATAATTCTTTCGTATCAGTTATATTGAAAACAATTAGATATGGATTTGGTAAATTACCTTTGCATTTTATAGCATTTACTATTCTTTCTATTTTAAGTGCGATTTTTGAAGTATTAATTGTGATACTAATAAATATTTTATTCAAAAGTATTGCTGATAACTTAACAGTATCTATTGTTTTAGAGAAAATTTGGATTTTAGGAATAATATTTATTATTAGTAAACTCCTAAAAAAATTATATCAATTTTATGATGATATATATTTTATGAGGTTTATTAATGAAATTTTAAAAGATATGAATTTAAAAGCTGGTAAGTTATCATTGGTAGAGTTTGAATCAGTTAAATTATATGAAAAAATCAGTATGGCTAAGAATGGTGTTCGTCAGGCTATTAAATCAACAATGTCACTAATTAATGCAATATTCTATTATTTGTTGTATTTTTTGTTTTTAAGTATTTATTTATATTTTGTTGATTATAAACTTATTATAATTCTTTTGTTAATTTTTATTCCAAAATTAATATCTCAATATATAAGAGGTAGTAAAATATATAAATCTCAAGAGGAATTGGTTAAGTTCAGAAGACAAAGTGAATATTTTAACCAATGTATGGTTGATAAAGATTACTATAAAGAAACTAAGATATTACAAAATTTTAATTTTTTTAAAGAGAAAATGATAGAAAGTCTGAAAAAATACACTAATTATGAAAAAATCATTCAAAATAGAATTTGGTTAATTGATGGTTTATTAAGTATCATTACTATCTTTGGTGAAAGTCTAATAGTACTATTTTTAGTATTCAATTTGCTTAATGGTGATATAAAAATAGATATATTTGCTACTGTTTTTTATAGTTTAAATAGTATGATGTCCAATATGGAGGAAATGATTGCAATGTTTGGAAACATTTTAGAAAAATCAAGCATGGCAAATAAATTATATGAGTATCTAGAATTACCAGAAGAAACATTAAATATTAGTTATCAAGATAAAATCAATAAAATTGAATTAAAAAATGTTTTTTATAAATATCCTTACTCTACTGATTATAGTTTGAAAAACATAAATTTATCAATAAATCCTGGAGAGAAAATTGCAATTGTTGGTGTCAATGGTTCAGGTAAAACAACATTGTCAAAGTTGATTTGTGGTTTATTCTTACCAACTAAAGGTAATGTTAGGATCGAAGATTTTGAATTAAGCAAAATAAAGCAAAAATATAAATCAATGTCAGTAGTATTTCAAAACTTTGGTAAATACAAATTACCGCTGTTAGATAATATTATTGTCAGTGATTTGGACAAAAATATTAATATAGATGAAATATATTCCATATTTAATAAAATAGGATTTTCTAATGATGATATTAATAAAATTGGTATTAACACATATTTGGATCATACATTTGGAGGGGTGGATTTGTCAGGTGGACAATGGCAGAGGATAGCTATAGCTAGATGTTTATATAAGAAAAGTGATTTTTTAATTTTAGATGAACCAACTGCAGCTATTGACCCAATAGAAGAAGAAAAATTTTATGAAAATTTTTTTGAGATTTCTAAAGATAAAACAGTTATTTTTGTTACTCATCGGTTAGCTTCTGTTAAAAGAGCTGATAGGATAATTGTGTTAGATGCTGGAAAAATAATTGAAGAAGGTAGTCATGAAGAACTCATGTCTAGAAAGAAAAAATATTATTCAATGTATTTAAGTCAATCTAATTGGTATTTAGATCGATAATATTGAGTAATTACGATGGAAATGATTGAATGGAAAGGAGGAAGCATAATGGAAAAGATTATAGATTATATTGAGATAAAGATAGTAGAGCAATGTAATATGAATTGTATAGCATGTAGTAATTTTGGAAATATTGCTAGATCAGAAGAATATGGTATTTCTGAATATGAAAAAGATTTAAAGAAAATTTCAGATTTGGGAATATCTATCAAAAAAATCAGATTACTAGGAGGCGAACCATTATTATCAAAGAATATACTAAAATATATTGAATTAACTAGAAAATATCAGTCTAAAAGTAATATTTATGTAGTTACTAATGGAACATTACTACAGAATATGGATGAAACATTTTTTGATAAAATAAAAGAAAATGACATTTGTATTCAAATTTCAAGTTATATAACTAAACGTACTGAATTAAAAACATCAATTAAAAAATTAGACACTTTAAATATTAAATATCAAGAATATAAACCAGATTTTTTTGAAGTTGATTATAATTTTGAAGGAAACCATGAGACTAAATATATATTTCAAAGATGTAGAAACATATATGATTGTACAACTTTGCATCATGGTAGAATTTACAAATGTTCAAAACCAATTAGCCTAAAACACTATGATAAGAAATATAATACAAAATATTATAATGTAAACGATGGGATAGATATATATAATAATAATTTCACATATGATAAATTAATTGAATTTTTGAATATTCCTTCTGAAACATGTAAATATTGTACTTTATTTAAAAATTACATTCCGTGGTTTGAAAGCTTAAATGTACAATTTTCGAATTGGATAAATGATTGTAATAATAAATTGTTAATAGCAAATATGAATGAGGATTCTAAGGTATATAAACAAAATTTGAAATATTTTAATTTTATGACCATAAGTATATGTAATAAGAATATTAAATTGGTCAGTATGAATTTATTAGATATTATTTCTTTTAGTAAAAATGTATATTTATATTTACTGGATTTTAGAGCAATTGAAAGAATGGAATTTGTAACTAAAATTTTAAGTAAACACAATATGGAAATTCAATCATATCTATTTAGCAAAGAAATTTATAGTGACTTTTCTTTTTTTACTAGTATATATGATCCGAAAATCGAATCATTAGATTTAAATGGATTATCGGATGGTATTATAATATTATTTTCAGCTTCGGATAGGCTATTGATGAAAAAAACTAGAAAGATAATTAAGGAGAAGAAAATATGAGAGTACTAATACTTTGTGTTCCAGAAGAAAGTCATATTAAACCATTTGCACATGTTTTTAATTATCTAGTAAATAAAGGTATTGATGTAACTATATATTTAAAAAAGGGACAAGAAAAGTATCTTAATAATTCAAAAAAATATACTATATGTTATTATAATCAATACTTTTTAGATAACATATTTCATTTTAATCAGACAATTTCAAATAATAGTATAAATAAAAATATTAAAAATAATTATGAAGTAACAGATTTAAATTATCGAAAAAACATGCAAATTGCTAGTCACTTATTTAGGTATCGTTGTATAAAAAAGTATCTTAAAGACGAAAAAATTGATTTTACCAATTATGATTTATTAGTATATGATCATTATTTATATTATGGATTTATTGTTAGTAAAAAATATAAGTTAAAAAGTATTAGCATGTTACCAAACATAATACCTATATCTTCATTAGAAGAATATAATTTAATTAACTACTTGGATAGTGAGTATTTTTTCTTGGATCCAAATGATAAGCTGACAACTTCAAGAGAAGAAGTTTTACCTATAATTAATGAACTTTCTCATCAAATAAGCAATTATACAAACATGCCATATAATTATTTAGGCAGCACAATTGAACAAATATGTCTATTTCCTTCAGCAATATGTGTATATCCAGATTCATATATGCAAAATTTTAATGGAAAACTTATTTGTGTTGGGCGAGATAATTCTGTATCAATGAACACCAGTACAAAAAATAAAATAAAAAAAATATTAGTTTATTTTGGAGAAATAGAATCTAAAATGCAAGCGTTTCTTGCAGAAAAAGTAATTCAAAAATTATCTGAAACTGAATTTGAAGTGTATATCATATGTAGAGAAATTGATAGATGGGGTATTGATGTTACTCATTTTGATGGACCTAAGATACATATTAGAAATTATTTTAAAATAGAGAATTTACTAAAAAAAGTTAATCTGTTTATTAGTCATGGAGGATTTACGAGTTTAAATGAGGCGGCTTTATATGGAGTACCTGTTTTATGTATTCCTACCTCTGGAGAGCGGGAGATAAATGCGAAAAGATTTGAACAGCTAGGTGTTGGAATAGTTTTAGATTATACTCTAGAGAATGTTGATAAGTATTTATTAATATATATTAATAAAATAATAGAAAATTCTGTGTATAAGCAAAAGTCAATAAAAATTGGGAATGAGATATTTAAATCATCTAAATCTTATGAAACAGAATTATATAATGTAATTAATTTAATTCAGGAGAAAGAATATGAATAAGCATGAGTTTAGCATAATGGAAGCGAGAAAATATTTATTATTCTATCAGGGATTATTAAATAATCAATATTATGGTGAAAAAGGGGTTATAAAATATATACAAAAAGTAGGATGTATTCAATATGACCCATTAAATATTGTTGCTAGGAATGCTGATTTAGTTCTTCAATCACGAGTTTGTAATTATACCTCTGATATACTTCATAAACTTTTATACCAATCGCATGAGCTTATAGATGGTTGGGATAAAATGATGGCTATTTACAGTATAAATGATTGGATAAATTTAAAATATATTAGAGATGCTAAAAAGAGTAGTATGTTGAAAACAATGAACTATCGAAATACTATGAATGCATTAAATTATTTGGATACAGTAAAAGAGTTTATAAAAAGACATGGTCCTTGTTATTCAAAAGATTTAAAAATAATAAAAGAAGGAAGTTCTAAATGGGGAAGTAATAATTTGTGTAATGTTGCACTAGAATATCTTTTTAATATAGGAGAATTGGCAGTGGTTGATAAAAGTAATTCTCAAAAAAAATATGATTTAATTGAACGTGTTATTTCTAAAGAATTATTAGATAAACAAAATAATTTTCAAAACAAAAATGATTTCATAGATTGGTATATCATTAGAAAAATAAATAGTGTTGGTTTTTATTGGAATAGAAACGGTCCTGTATGGGAAAATGCTTTTACAAAATCAAAAAAAGATAGGACTAAATATATTAATAACTTAGTTGATGCAGGTACAATTATTCCATTTACAATAAGTGGAATTGATGAAGTGTTTTATATAACTAAAGAAAATTTAGAAATAATGAAGAATATTAATGAGATTAAAAATAAAAAAAAGTGTAGTATTTTAGCACCTTTAGATAACCTATTATGGGATAGAGAGTTTATAAAATTAATATTTAATTTTGAATATAAATGGGAGGTTTATACACCTAAGGAGTTAAGAAAATATGGCTACTACGTTTTACCAATTTTATATGATCTGAATTTTGTTGCAAGATTTGAAGCAAAGAGAGATGACAAAAGGAATAGATTGTTTATAAATAATTGGTGGTGGGAAAATAAACAATATGAAAAAGATATTGAAATAAACGAGCAAATACAAAAATGCCTTAATAAATTTTTAAAATTTCTTAATTTAGCAGATATCGAATATTCTACACTTATGAAAGAAGGGGATAGATAGTGGAAGAGAGAATTGCTGTAGTTTTCCCAGGACAAGGGTCACAATATGTTGGCATGGGAGAAAAATTGTTTAATGTAAATCCGAAATGTAGACAGGTATTTAGTCAAGCTTCTAAAATATTAGGTAATGATTTTTTAAATTTATTGTTTCACGGTGACATTGATGAACTTTCAAAACCTCACAATAATCAGCCTGCAACGTTGATAGTAAGTTATGCATATTATGTATATTTTATTGATAAATTTGGTTATTATCCAACAATGTTGGCAGGGCACAGTTTAGGAGAGATTACTGCATTAGTATGTTCAAATTCAATTTCATTTGTTGATGGAGTTAAATTGGCTAAGATTAGAGGAGAGATTATTGAAAAAAATATAATTACTAATGGATGCATGATTGCTATTATGGGAAATAATTTTAATGAGTATATAAAAATTATAGCTGACCTTAAAGAAAAAGGAAAAAAAATAGATATTTCAGCTATTAATTCACCCACTCAAATGACTGTAGCAGGAATTAGAAATGATGTATTGGAAACAAAAATATTATTAGAAGAGAAAGGGGCAATGTGTTTAGAAATTAATTTAGAATATCCTTTTCATACCACTTTAATGAATGATACAGTGAATGAATTTGATAAATTTTTAGAACAAATTGACTTTAAAATGCCTACTATTCCAGTTGTATCTAGCGTGGATGGAAATATATATGGAAGTACTAAAAATATAAGGAAAAATTTATCAATTCAATTGAATGCACCTGTATTGTGGAAAGAATGTATGGATACAATGATAAATGAAAAAATAGATGTTTTTTATGAATTGGGACCTAGAGATGTTCTTAGAAATCTCTATTTAGATCAAAATGTTAGTATTTTCTCTTTAGATAATCCTAAAGATTTAAATGATGTGATTTGTAAATTTGATAATAATTATGAAATTTGTACGAACGTCAAATATAAAATTAATGCTATCAAACAAGTTATAAAGTATATTTTAGGTTGTAAAAATTTCGAATATGATGTTAATAGTTACAGAAGTAATATTGAGATTCCATACATAAAGCTATATGCATATATATACCCATTTCTTGATGAAATAGATATACCTAGTTTATATCAAATTGTGAATATATATTTAGCTGCAAATAAAATTATTAGGCATAAATTTAATAGTGAAAAAGATGCTAATAAATACTTGAATAGGTTGATTATAAATATGAGACTTTATGATTTGCTACATTTGGAGGTGATGAATTGATGAGTGGTATACAAGATTTTTCGGAAGGTGATATTGCTATTGTAGGAGTTGGTCTAAAATTTCCTAATGCGAACAATCTTGAGGAATTATATATAAATTTAAAAGAAAAAATTGAATTTATTTCCGAATGTCCTCCTAATAGAAAGAAACTTATTTTAGATAATTTAAAGGATTTAGAGAAAGAGTCTATTAAATTTCCTAAAGCTGCATTTTTAGAAGATATAGTTGGATTTGATAATGAACTATTTAATATTTCTCCTAAAGAGGCAAAACTAATGGATCCAATTCAAAGAATAACGTTAGAAGTATGTTATTCTGCATTAGATGATGGTGGGTATACAAGTGGGAAAGAACAAAACATAGGAGTTTTTATTGGGTGTCCAACTGAATATTCACGGAATTCATATCAAAATCTAATTATGAAATATTCTACAGAATTGGCTAACGATTCATTTTCGGGAAACTTACCAGCCGTAATTAGTTCGAGAATCTCATATTTCTTAGATTTGCATGGACCTTCGATGTTAATAGATACATCATGTTCTTCATCATTAATAGCTTTTGATGTAGCTATTAAATATATTTTATCAGACTCATGCAAAATGGCCCTTGTAGGTGGAGTAAATATTATGGTAGACCCTTCAATAAATAGTATTGTTGACTCAATTGGTATACTTTCATCTGATGGTAAAACTAAATCTTATGATGATAGTAATAGTGGAGTTGGTCAAGGAGAGGGGTGTGGAATAGTACTTATAAAAAAACTTTCAGATGCTATAAAAGATAAAGATCATATCTATTCAGTAATTAAAGCTATAGAAGTAAATCAGGATGGTAAATCAATTGGGATTACAGCACCAAGAAAAAGTGCACAAGTTGATGTTATAAAAAGAACGTGGGATAAAGCAAATATTGATCCTAATGATATTGGTTTTATAGAAGGTCATGGAACTGCAACGAAGTTAGGGGATTTAACAGAAATCGGTGCATTGAAAAGTGCTTTCTTATCGTATACTAATAGGAGACAATTCTGTGCATTAGGATCTGTTAAATCAAATTATGGACATACTGTGGGTGCAGCGGGGGTTTTAGGAGTTCTAAAATGTATACTTAGTTTAAATAAGAAAACTATTTTTCCAAATTCCAATTTAGATATACCTAATAGACGTGTTGATTTTATTCAATCACCATTATACATAAGTTCAGATTTAGAGAAATGGATAAGTTCATCACCATTAATCTGTGGCGTTAGTTCTTTTGGGATAAGTGGAACTAATTGTCATATGATACTTCAAGAATGGGATAATGAAAGATATGTTGATTCTATAAATTGTATGTATCCAATCCTTTTATCTGGTAGAAACAATCAAGAAGTGTTGGCATCTTTGAAAAAATTACGTAGTTATATTATCAATAAAAATATAAGACTGGAAGATGTATCATATTCGTTATGTACTAGAAAAAAAAGATTTACAAATAAACTTATACTTACAGTGAATAGTTTGGATAGTTTATTAAGTAAAATTGAAAATATATTAAAAATTTGTAGTATTAATTCAAATAATATTACAAAATTTGATGAATATAAATTGTTACAAAAAAATAGTGGTTCTGACCAAGCAATATTAGCAATGTTAAATGATCCATATTTTCAACTTCCATGTTGGATTAATTCTCAAAATATTCCTATAAGTTTGTATTCATATGAAAAAAAGAATTTTTGGTTTAAAGAGATAAGTTCAAATCAAGATTTTTATCATATTATTAGTCTTGAAAAGCGAAATATTAATAATCAAGTAAATGACATTATGAGCAGGGTTATGATTATTTCAGAAAAAAATTTTTTAGTAAATGTTATTAAAAGTCAATTGAAAAAAGATGCTATTATATTCAATTCTAAATTTAGAATTAAAGATGATGTGCTGATTACAGGTAATAAAAGAATATATCTAAATGATAATGACATTATTATTTATCCTGTGAATGTAGAAAATAGTACAATGACTTATACTACAGAAAAACAAATAATATGTAAATTTATAAATATAATTCAAGAAATATATAAAATAACTAAAAAAGTTAAATTAATATTTATTGGTATAAAATCTATGGAAGATTGCAAAATTGATCCACTATTGAATTCTATGTATTCGTTTCTTAAAACTTTTAAGTGGGAAAAAACTAATATTAATTGTAAATGTATAGACTATAGTTTTAATTGTAGTGTAGATATGCTTATAAATAATATTAATGAAAAAGATAATTATTTTATATCTATATTAAGAAATAATAATAGATATATTGAGACAATAAAGAATATTAAAACAGAATTAGCTAAAGGAAGTATTGGTTTCAAAAAAACAGGAACATATGTGATTTTTGGTGGATTAGGTCGAATTGGGGTTAACATTACCAGGTTTCTTGTTACAAAATTTGATGCAAAAGTAATTGTTTTGACTCATCGTAACATAACAGAATATGAAAGAAATTTGAGAAGTGATGATAAGCAATTTATTAAAGAATTTCTTGATACAAATATAGAAATAAAAAAATGTAATATTAAAGAATACTTAGAAATAAATAAAATTTTTTCTGATATACTTAAATACAATAAAACAATAGATGGCATTTTCCATTGTAGTGTCAATGATAAAAATAATTTTATCAATGAATTGAGATTAGAGGATTTGATTGAAAGCTATGAAGTTAAGGTTAATGGGGCAAGGAATATTTATGAAGCAGTTAAAAATAACGAAAATAAAATAGGTTTTGTAGTTCTATTTTCGAGTGTTATGACATTAATTTCTGGAAATTGTAACGCTAGTTATAGCATGGTCAACTCATATTTAGACTCATTAGTATATTTCTTCAATAAAAATCTTAATCAACAACATTTTGTAGTACTTAACTGGTCTGAATGGGAGAATATTGGTTTAACAGAAGAATTAAAAAATGAAGAAAATAAATCGTTATTCCATAAAATTGATGTAAAAGTTGCTATAAATTTGATGGAAGAAGCGTTAAAAAAGTATTATGGCTTTGAGCGTATTATTATCGGAAAAGAGAATGACAATAGCAAATTGTATCAATTGAAAGATTATATCCCTATTAAATTCTATAAAGATTTACCTGATGATACTATTTTAGTTTCAGCACAAGATAATGAAGATCTCAAGTTAGCAAAAAGTGATAAATCAACCTCAATTGAGGTATACAATAAAAATATTAATAATATAATAATGGAAAATAAATTGAATATAGAATTAATTGGTAGAGAAGATAAAAAATTCACAAAAAATGAAATGATTATTGCAGAAAGTTATTCAAAGATAATGGGATATCAATCTATTGATATAAACAAAAAATTTATTGAAATGGGAGGAGATTCAATCTTTGCGTTTAAAATTTCATTTGATCTTAGTGAGCATGGTGTAAATCTTGATGCAAATAAAATTTTGAAATACCAAACTATTAAAGAAATGGGAAAATATTTAGAAAATGAAGAAACAACTAGAAGATAGATATTATATGGATTTAGCAATACATGAGGCTTATAAAGCAATGAATATGGGAGAATACCCATTTGGCTGCTGTATAGTTAATGAAAAAGGTAATTATATTTCTACTCATAATTTATGCTCAAAAAAAGGAAATTCAATTGAGCATGCTGAAGTTTTAGCGATAAAACAAATGTGTAATTTTTTGAAAACAAGCGATTTGTCACATTGTACTATTTATACTACCACATTTCCATGTTTAATGTGCTTAGGTGCCATAGGCTGGTCTAAAATTTCAAGAATTGTGTATGGAACAACAATATCTGATTCATTAAAAGCTGGATTCAAGGAAATAAAATACAAAAAAAATGAAATATTAAGGGGATTTCCGTATTTAGTTCAATGTGATCATAGTGATTTGAATCATGAATGTGAGAAAATTTTATGTGAATGGCGAAAGAGGAAAAGATTAATTGAAAAATTATATAGGAGATGATGATATTTAATATGATAAAATTTGAATTTTGTGAAATTTTTAAATCTATACAGGGTGAAGGAAAACTAGAGGGAATTCCAACTGTATTTTTAAGATTTATAAGATGTAATTTGAATTGTAGTTGGTGTGATTCTAAAGACTTAATGAAAAAAAACACAAGAATTTCATTATCTATTTCTGAAATTTTAGAAAAATTAAAAGAAAGCAAATGTACATATGTTGTATTAACGGGTGGAGAACCATTATTAGATAAAAATATAGAAATATTAGTAAAAGTACTAAAACAGAATGGGTATCATGTTACTGTTGAAACAAATGGTACAATTTTTAGAAACATAAACTGTGATTTAATTAGTATTAGTCCAAAATTAAATCATTCTAATAACTTAGAAATTAATATAGATAAAAATATACGTACAATACTACAATTAATTAATAATTGTGATGACTATCAAATTAAATTTGTAGTGAGACCAGATGAAACTGATTTTGAAGAGGTAAAGAAGTATGTAAATTGCATGAATTTACAAGATTCATATTTAGATAAAGTAATGGTAATGCCTTTATCAAATTCTAAAAATGAATTAGAAGATGTTCAAGCAGATGTGGTAAGGCTAAGTATTAAATATAATTTTAGATATGCCGATAGATTACAACTGCATATTTGGGACAATGAAGAAGAAAAATAGAAAGTGAGAATATGTATGAATAAAGAAAAGTTATTTAAAGAAAGAGTAGATGATTTTTGGGTTTATCCTAAACTCACAAAGATAGTTGATAAAAGAGATTTTAATGATGATTTTTTTAGTTTTCTTCAAGTAGCAAAAGAAAATAATAATAGAACAAATCTGTATATTCATATACCATTTTGTGATTCGGGTTGTGTTTTTTGTCCATATTATAAAATAATATGTACAAGAAATAATAAATTAATTAATGAATATGTAGATTATTTACTAGAGGAATTGGAAAAATATTCAAAAACAAAATATATTAAAACCACAAAAATTGAATCTATACATTTTGGAGGAGGTAATCCACTATTATTATCAAAATTTAATTTTAAAAAAATTATTGAATTTATTAAAGATAATTTTTATTTGAAAGAAAATGTTAGTTGGACTTTGGAAGCATCTATGAATTCAATTACAGATCAAGTTATGATTGATTTATTGGAATTAGGGTTTTCACGTATAAGTTTAGGTATTCAAACCTTTAATGAAAAAATAAGAAAAGATATGGGAATTAAAACAACTATAGATGACATAAATAGATGTATTAACATCTTTAAAAAGTATCAATTTAAAGAATATTGTTTTGACTTAATGTATAACATGCCAAATCAAACAATGGATGATTGGTTAAATGATTTAGAAAAAGCCGATCAATTAGATCCTTATCACATAGATTTATATAATTTAGCAATTTTCCCAAATACAATTTTGGATGAAAAAATAAAAAAATCAGACAATTTAATAGTTAATCCATCAAATAGTAATCAAATTTTAATGTATGAGAATGCCCAAAAGTGGTTGTTTAATAAGGGATATAAACAATTAACGACTAATACATTTTCAAAAAGCCAAGAAAAAATTCATATTGGAGATCAAACATATTTAGATAATGGAGATGTCTTAGGTATAGGAGCATCATCAAGAGGATTTATTAATAAAAAAGCATATAAGAATGTCTGTGATATTAATACATATATGAGAGAATTAAATAAAGATAATTTTCCGGCGGATTTATGTAGAAATGTGACAGAATTAGAAGATATGGAAAGGAAAATGGTTTTTTTCCCTATTAAGTTAATGATTTTAAAAAAAGATGTTCCAGAAAAAATATATGATGATATTTTTGAATTTTTGATTCAAGAAAAAATTATAAAGGAACAAAATGATCGTTATATATTAACTCAAAGAGGTACAGTATGGTCTGGAAATATTGCTCTCATGTTCATTTCAGAAAACAACTGGAAGCTTTACATAAAATCATTTTTAAACTCCTTAAAAGAAAAAACTAATCCATATAATGAAGACTACATGGGTACTAAGTATGGAAAATAATAAGTTGCTTTCTTTATATCATAATTTATCAAACAATTCAAAAAATCATCTAGATAAAATTGCTATTAAGTATGGCGATATTAATATGTCATATGGTGAATTAATTAGAAGGATAGATCAATTTTCTAATCAAATATTAAGAAATTATCCTAATAAAAAAAATTTCGGATTACTTGAATATAATTCTATAGAGTTCATCGTTTCTTTCTTTGCACTTGAAAAATTGAATAAAGTTATTTATCTATTTAATCCATATTTAAATCAAAAAAAGATTAAAAGTATCTTCCAAAATATACAACTAGACTGTTTAATTGTTAATAAGGATATTTATAAGACTATAGAAAGTAAAAATATTAAAATAATTAAAACGGATCAAATAATATTTGATGGTAAACAAAAAAAAGAATGTCTTAACTGCACTATTAATCTCAAAGATGAAAATTCAGTAGTTGCAATACAGAGTTCATCTGGTACAACTGGAATTGCAAAATATGCTAAAAGAACACTTAATAATTATCATTATGATATCAAATCTATTATTACTACATTATCATATAATGAAACTACAACTATTTATTGTCCGGTTTCATTAAGTCATGGATATGGACTTACAATGGGGATGTTGGCTTCACTACTTTCAGGGGCAACATTGATTCTAGATAAGTGGTTTATGCCAAATCATGTTCTGAAAACTCTATCAACAAGTGATATTGATATTTTTTTAGGAACACCTACTATTTATGAAACCTTAAATAATTATGAAAATGATAAGTATAATGTACGAAACGCTAAGATGTATTTAAGCTCTAGTGATTCCTTATCTTTTGAAATTGCAAAGCAATTTAATTATAAATATGGTTGTTGGATTTCACAAATGTATGGATTAATGGAGGCTAGTACTGTGACTGTTAATCTTAATCCTGAAGAAAGTAATGTGATAAGTGTAGGCACAGCAGTAAATGGAGTAAAAATTAAGATATATGAGGAAAATGTAGAAGGGTTTGGAGAAGTTATTATTTATAGTAAAGCAATTTCTGATTCATATATCGATAAGAAAACAGATAAGGTATTTATTGAAAATAAATATTGGTATAAAACAGGTGATATAGGATTTATCAAAGAGGGAAATTTATATATAACAGAAAGGAAGAATATAAAATGATTATGACAATTGGTAGCACTTTTACATTTGAAGCAGCACATAAACTTCCAAATGAAGAAGTATATGGAAAGTGTAAAAAACTGCATGGACATAGATACGAATTAACTGTAATTGTGAAAGGAGATATGTGCGATAAGGGATGGATTTGTAATTTTAGTGAAATTAAAATGGTAACCAATAAAATAATTCAAGAATTAGATCATTCCTATTTGAATGATTTAATTGAAATTCCTACAGCTGAAAATATACTTTTATATTTTTTAGAACAAATTAAAGATAGTTTTGGAAAAGAGGTTTCGATTTATAAATTAAAACTATATGAAACCCAAAATAATTTTGCTGAGATTATTATTGATTAAATGGGAGGAATCTTTATGAAAGACGTACAAGAAGAAAAAGATTTAAGGAATATAATGATTAATCAAGTTGGTGTTTCAAATGTTATTTTACCAATCATTATAAATCAGATTACAACTAATGGTAAATTCAATTTATTTGTTGAATTAGATTCTAATAAGAAAGCAATTCATATGAGTCGTTTAATAGAGGTGCTAAATACTCACTTTACTGAGATTAATATGACTGAAATAGAAAATATATTATATGATTCCAAAGTTTGTTTAAATAGTAAAAAAGCATTACTAACAGTAGAATTTAGTTATTTTAGAAATAAAGTTGCTCCAATATCCAAAAAAACTGCTTTGATGAATTATGGTTGTAAAATAATAGCTGAAATGAATGAGTATGATACTATGACAGTTATGTGTATTTTAAATGTCCCTATAACGTCAGTATGTCCTTGCTCGAAAGCAATTAGCAATTATGGTGCACACAACCAAAGAGGAATTATAGAGGTAGAATTTAAATTGGAAGAACTTGATTTAATTGATAAAATCATAGGAATTTTAGAAAGTTCTGGTTCTCAAGAATTATATACTTTATTAAAAAGAGTTGATGAGAAATTTGTTACTGAAAAGGCCTACGAAAATGCAAAGTTTGTTGAAGATATTATAAGAGATGTAGTTAATGGTTTAGAAAAATCAAAGATCATATGGAAATATATTACTGTGGAGAACTATGAGTCAATACATAATCATAATGCAATTTCAAAAATCACTAATTCAAATTTTTAGAAGGAGAAAGAAAAATGAATAAAAATTTAACTCAAGAAATTGAAAATATTGTAATTACCGAATTAAAACAAGAGAATATCTCTTTTGAAAATGTGGATAAAGATACTGAACTAGTGGAGAGTCGATTATTAAAATCTTTATCGTTGATCAACATTTTAGCTACTATTGAGGAAAAATATGATATTGATTTATTATCAGAAGATACCAGCATTGATGATTTTACAACTATCAATAAAATAGCACATATAGTAGAAAAAATTATAGAAAAGAAAATGTACTAAGGATGGATAATATATGCTTTTAGATATAACTAATAAAGAGTTAGAAGTAGATCCAGAGTATGAATACTATTGTTTTCAAAATTGTTTTAGAATAGTTTTAGAATATTTAAATGTAAAAGATCCATTATATTTTTTGAATTGTGGATTAGTTTGGAAATTTGAAGAAAATTCAAAATTTGATTATAATTATCATTTTTGTACTGCAGATAACAGTATTGATTTTTTACCAGAGTTTCAAAATTTAATAATGAGATATGATTTAACAAAAAATTCGTTGAGTGAAATTGAAGAAAATAACAAATTGGCTTTAGAATCAGGTATTCCAGTAGTCTTAGCAGTAGATATCTTTTATCTTCCATTTACACCATATTTTCAAAAGACTCACTCTCATCATTCTATTATTTTATGTGGCTATTCAGATAATGGAGAAGATGCATATGTAATTGATTGGTATCCTTTATGGAAATACAAAGGTGCTGTTAGTAGTAGTATATTAAAAACGTCACGATTATCAACCAATGATGATGATGGTATATTGGGTGGAATAAACCCTAATGCAGAAAGTATTGTTTTGAATAAAAGTGGATGGAATTACGATAAAAAAGACTTAGTTATTATCCAATTTAGAAATTATATTAATAACTATTATTGTGTTAAAACAAGAACAAATACAGAATATGGAATTCATGCTTTAAACAGACTGTTTAATTTTGTTAAAAAATATATTATGGATAATCATGATGATATTAAAGAATTTATGATTGATTTACATAAGCAATTATATTTTGTGCATACAAGAAAAAGATTATTTAAATATTATTTAAATAATCTTAAAAATGATTTTAGGGATTTAAAAATTGACATAATTATTACCCAATTAGATTATACATACCAATTGTGGAATGACTTGCTGAATATTATTTTAAAAGCTAGCATTAGAGCAAATAGTAAAAATTGTAAAAAAGTAATTTTGAAATTGGAAGAAGCTGTTTTAGCAGAGAAAGATTTATCAGTTTATGTATATGAATTTTATCAAGAGTTTACTTTTGAGAAAGGAGAAGATTAATTATGATTGGTATAATTGGAGCAGGAGTTATGGGAAGAAGTATAGCTACTAGACTATTATTATATAGTCAAGAGATTTTATTAATTGATAAAGAGGAGTCAATATTGGATGCAGCACTAAAAGAAATAGAAGTTAATTTATGCTTTAAAAGTATGCTCAATAATGAAATAACAGTAAATAGAATTTTATCAAATATAACTACATCTACAAACTTATCAAGTATTACTAAATGCAATTATATAATTGAGAATATATCAGAAAATATCGAACTAAAAACAAAATTGTATACAAATCTCAATAAATATATATCAAAGGATTGCATAATTGCAATAAATACGTCTTGCATATCTATTACTAGTTTATCTAAATTACTTAATAATCCATCTAAAGTAATAGGTATACATTTCATGAATCCTGTAACTGAAATTAGTACTGTAGAAATAATTAAAGGATATTTTACTGATACGGAAACAATTGATAGGGTATCAAATTTTCTTAAATTAATAGAAATAGATGGAGTTATAGTAAATGATAATGTAGGGTTTGTCTCAAATAGGCTATCACATGTGTTTATGAATGAAGCTGCATTTGTATTATCTGAAAAAATAACATCTGCTGAAAATATTGATAGGATATTTAAGGATTGTTTTAACCATACGATGGGTCCTTTGGAAACAGCGGACTTAATTGGGATTGATACAGTTGTAAATTCTTTAGATGTATTATATGAATATTATCATGATACAAAATTTAGATGCTGCCCATTACTTAGAAAAATGGTTGCTTCTGGAAAGTTAGGAAGAAAATCTGGTGAAGGATTTTACAAATATTATTAGAGAGAGGATTATGTAAAATGGAAGATATTAAAGAAAATGTAAGAAACTTTATTTTTAAAACATTACGAAATGAATGGGAAGATAATGATGATATATTAGAAAGTGGAGCCATAACTTCTTTATTTTCAATGCAATTAATTTTGTTTTTAGAGAGAAATTTTGATATCCATCTTGATCGAAATGATTTAAATAATGAAAATTTTAGAAGTATTAATTCAATTACTTTGTTAGTAGAAAGAAAGGTTAAGGAAGAAAAATGAAAGAAAAAGGTTTATTTAGAGAAGAAGTAAAAAAATTTGTGAAAGAACAAATAGAACCATATGCGGAGAATTTTGAAATAGAAGAGTCTATTCCAAAATCTATAATACAGCTTCTTGGAGATAGAGGATATTTAAGTTTGAGTGATTCTTCAAACTCTAATTTAAAAGTAGATTATGATAAGGTAGCAATATTAAACGAAGAAGTATGCAGAGCAAGTTCTGCAATCAGAAGTCTATTTACAGTTCAAGGGATGAGTATTTTATCAATTGAAAGATGGGGCACAATTGAACAAAAAGAAAATTATTTAAATAAGTTAAAAGCTGGAGAAATTATCGGGGCATTTGGAATGTCTGAAGAAAATGTAGGTAGTGATGCTAGTACCGTCTACACTACAGGAGTTTTACAAAGCAACTCAATATTGATTAATGGCAGAAAAAAATGGATTACTATGGGAGCTATAGCAGATGTATTTATTATGTTTGTGAATATTGATGAAAAAGTCACAGCAGTTCTTGTAGAAAAGAATGATGTGGGAGTTAAAGTTATACCTACACATGGTATGTTTGGTGTTAAAGGTTCAATGCTAGCAGAAATTGAAATGGTAAATTGTATTGTTCCAAAAAGTAGGATTTTAGGTGAAATAGGCGGAGGAACACCTTATATTTCTCAAACATGTTTAGATTATGGAAGATTTACCATTGCATGGGGATGTATTGGAAGTGCTAAAGAATGTTTAGAAATTGTTTGTGCACATACTGATAAAAGAAAGCAATTTGGGAAAAAACTTTGTGAGCATGAATTAATACAGAAAAAAATAACTCAAATGTATTGTGAATTACATGCTTGTGAATTGTTATGCCAACAATGTACTGAAATGAAAAAAGAAGGAACGCCTGATTCAATATTAGAAAATTGGATTGCTAAATATAAATCATCAAAAATGATAAATTTTGTTGCAAATGAAGCAATGCAGATACTAGGAGCGTATGGTTTGAATGATGATAGCACATTACCTAGACATTTTAGAGATTCTAGAGCAAATGAAATAATAGAAGGTACTTCTGAAATACATGAAATGATGATTGCTAAAGAAGTTGTTAATTTACTAAAAAATGGGTGATAATATATGAAAAACAAAATTAAATGTGTTGTTTGGGATTTAGACAATACAATATGGCATGGAGTTCTTTTAGAGGATAAAGAGGTTCATCTTAATGATGATGTTACTAAAGTAATCAAAGATCTAGATAAAAAAGGTATTTTGCAATCTATTGCAAGTAAAAATAATTGTGATATGGCATTAAAAAAACTTGATGAATTTGGAATAAAAGAGTATTTTTTATATCCTCAAATTAATTGGGAACCAAAATATACATCAGTAAAAGAAATCTCAATATTATTAAATATACCATTAGATTCTTTTGCTTTTGTAGATGATCAAAATTATGAAATAGAAGAGATGAAGTATTTTTTACCTAATGTAAATGGAATATTAACTAACAATTTATTCGATGAGTTAAAAACGGATAGATTCAATATAGAATTTATTACTGATGAAACTAAAAAAAGAAGGATTTTATACCAGACTGATAATATTAGAAAAATGGAAGAAAAGAATTTCAAGGGAACTCAAGAAGATTTTTTAAGAAGTTTACAAATGGAACTAACTATTTCAAAAATGACAGAGGCGGATTTGTGCAGAGTTAGTGAGTTGACTGTACGTACTCATCAATTAAATTCGACAGGATATACTTATTCTTTTGAAACATTAAAAAATATGTTGAACTTACCACAATATATGATTTTAGTAATTGAATTAGATGATAAGTATGGAACATATGGGAAAATAGGGATAGCTCTACTGGAATTGAAAGAAGAAGTGTGGATTATTAAATTATTATTAATGTCGTGTAGGGTCATGTCTAGAGGTATTGGAAGTCCATTTTTAACATATTTAAAAAGACTTGCTAAAAATAACAACGTTAGACTTCAGGCTGAATTTGTTTTTACAGATAAAAATAGACAGATGTATATTACGTATAGATTTTCTGGGTTTAATGAAATTGAGGTAAATGATAAAAATGTGATTTTGGAGGCAAATCTTATTAATATTGAAAAATATCCTGATTATATAACCATGAATAGTTTTTATGATTAGAAATGAAACTATAGCTGATTATCTTTTTATCAGGAATCCTCAAAGTACTAATATTATTGAAAATTCAGATATAATATGTAAGTATTCAAAATTGGTTGCAGTTTCATTAAAAATAGCATTGTTTTTACAAAAAAATGGTATTAAAAATAATGATGTAGTTGTAGTGATTGGAAGTAATAGTTTAGAAACTATATTTGCAGTATTAGGAATTATTAAGTCAGGAGCAGCATTTGTACCTATTTCAGACAAATTACCTATTGATAGAATACAAGTAATTATTGAAGATTGTAACTCTAAGATGTCTATAATTACAAGTGTAGATAAGACATTAATAAAAATTGGTGTATATATTTATGATATAATTGATGATAATATTTCTATAAATAATTCAAATTTTAATAATATAATAAATTATCCTGATGATCTCCAATATATTATGTATACATCTGGAAGCACAGGAGTTCCTAAAGGTGTTAAGATTTCTAAATACAATTTGGTATCATTTTTTAAAGCATTTTATAAAAGAATAGAATTTAAAAATGATAATAAAGTATTATTTCATTCATTAATCTCATTTGATATTTCATTGGTAGAATATATTGTATCAATTGCATATGGATTAGATATTGTTATTTATCAAAACGATAAAGCAAATTACTTTAAATTTGTAAAATATTTAATACAGTATCCAGTTGATATTTTACAAGTAACTCCAACTGAAATAAAATTAATAAATAAGATAGATAAAGATTTAAAATGTTTAAACAAAGTCAAGTATTTATTAATTGGTGGCGAGCAATTTCCTACTAATTTAATAAAAAAATTTCTTGAAAAAAAATGTAAAGTATATAATCTATATGGTCCTACTGAATTAACAATTTGGTCTTTTGTAAAAGAAATTACTAGTGATTCTGATGATGATTTAGGTGAACCATTAGATGGAATTACGTACAAAACAATAAAATTTGAAACAAATTGCTTTGAATTGTTGATTAATGGTAATCAACTTATGTTGGGATATACAAATGACAATAATGAATGCTTTATATTGATTGATAATCAAAAGTATTATAGAACAAATGATTTAGTAATATTGCATGAGAATCGTATTATTTTTAAAGGAAGAAAAGGAAACCAAATAAAGATAAATGGATTTAGAGTAGAGTTAGAAGAAATTGAAAATATATCAAATAAATATATTGGTGTTAGAGAATCACTAGTAGTTCCGGTATCAACTAAAAATAGTGGTGTACATTTGTTATTGTATTATACAAGTGATGATTATGTTAATGAAAAACTATTTAAAATTTTTCTTAGTTCCAAGTTGCCATATTATATGGTACCTGAATTCCTAAAAAAAATAGATAAATTCCCTTTAAATGATAGAAAAAAAATTGACAGAATAAACTTCTTAGAAAGGATAAAAAAATGAATGATGATTTAATAAAAATAAGGCAAAATATTTCAAGAATATTAAATGATACTGTTAAATCCAATAGTATAAATACTGACATAAATGATGGAATAGAATTTTCTGGTTTTTCTGTAAACTCTATTACATTTGTTATGTTAATTTTAAATATTGAAGATGAATACGAAATAGAGTTTGATGATGATGATCTTGATATTAATAAGTATCATAGTTTAGATGATCTAGCTGAATATGTTTATGTCAAGGTTAATGAATAATAGTAATAATTATATTGATTTATTCATATTTAAAAACGAAGGATATTCAAGGAATAATACTATTAAAAAGATATTTAATACATATTACGGATATGATGTACAGGATAATAATATTTTGGTAAGTAAGCTTGGAAAGCCGTTTTTAGATTCTAATAAATATTATTTTAATATAAGCCACTCTGGGGAATATGTGATTTTTGCTGTAAGTGATGATGAAATTGGAATAGATATTCAAAAAATGGATGAAATTAATTTGGGAATAAGTGAAAGATTTTTTTCTCCATATGAAGATAAATTTATAAAAAAGTGTAATAGTTTTAAAAGATTTTATATTATTTGGACTATAAAAGAGGCATATATTAAATATAGTGGACAAGGATTAAATAAAACTTTAAATTCTTTCATCGTATTACATTATAATAATAGTTATTATATATATGACTCTTGTTTACGATCAGATATAGTGATATCTTCGTTTGATTGGGAGAAAGAGTATAGAATATCTATATGTTCTAAATATAAAAATTTTAACTTATTTAAAATAGAATAAAATTCATGTATCATTTTTTATGAATTGATGTACCAGTAAAATTATCGAATAGAATTTTATGTTATTATAGGGCTGGTGATAGAATATGCTAAGTTTTATTTCAAGTCATATTGTTAAGAAAATGATTTTAAATAACATGATAGATAAGAATGAGAAAGAGTTATTTATATATGGAATAGAGTTAATAATATCAAATATATCATCAATATTTATAGTTTTATTATTGGGTATTTTGTTTCATAAACTAATTGAAGCAATAACATTACTAATTTTATTATGGATATTAAGATATTATGCTGGTGGCTATCATGCTAAAACAATGTTACGTTGTTCTTGCATAACTATACTTACTTTTTTATTGTTTGTTATATATTTAAATATCTTTTCATCATCATCAAATTTATTAATGTGGTTTTTTATTATATTGATTTATATATTTAAAATACCTAATAATCTAGATATACAAATTAATAAAAGAATATATTTTAAGACTATAAATTTAATACTTTTGGTAATGGGAATAATGACTTCAATTACATTAGAACGATATAATTTTACAAATTTATATACAGTAATAACTTATTCATATTTTCTTACATCTATTGCAAATTTAATATATAGGAGGGATTAATATGGTTAAATTAATAAGAAGAATTGCTTTAAAGAATGTTAATGTATGTTCACCATGGCATTTTTTTAAACCAAAAAAGCCTAAGTATTAATATCGTAGAATAACTTATTATTTGTGGATGTATATATTTTCTCTAAGATTCAAGTGATTTTTAACTAAGTATAATACTAATTTGAAATTGTATTGAAATACTTGGTATGGTTTCTAATTGCTTTATATTTTCTTTTTACATACATCACTTATTGTAATGATAACATATTTTTCTTATTATAGTGATGATATTTATATTTTACTATAAAGTATTCTTCAGACTTAAATAGTCGATAAAAGATGAGTGAATTAAAATATAAATTATCATAATTATTTTAAAGATAGTAATGGTATAAAAAATATATTTTATAATTTTTTATAAAGAGTAAGAGTTTAAGTATATATTTAAACATCTTATTCTTTTTTTGTTTTTTAATTCATTATTTTTTAAGAATCAAAATATCACTAAATTTCTTTTTTCAAAATATTGAAAGAAGAAAACCAGGTGAAGAATGATTATAAAAAGTCTTAATTTTGGGTTAAAGATATAAATGATAAAAAAACTTATTATTTAAAAGTTAATATGCAGTAGATTGAACTGTCTAAGGAAATGCAAGCAGTATGTAGAAATAGTTATCAAAAAATGAACTATGAAACAAAACATGATATAAATAACCTACGATATTCAGATATAAATCATATTGATTCATATGGCTACTTCCATGACTATGATTATATAGATAAGATTTATCAAGATGATATCCAAATAAAGCTGTATAAAGTGTTGAATGAATTAGATGAAGAAGAACTTTATATTATGAAGTGTATTTATTTTTGTGATATAAGGGAAATTGAAGTAGTTAAGAAACTGGATATATTACAACAAAGATTAAATTATCAGAGAAAAGAATATTAAAAAATTTGAAAAAATTTTGTTAAAAATATTTGATTTTACATCCTTTTATGAGAAGTGTTTGCTTTTTATGGGAGAAAGCAAAATTGGAAAAATCAAAAGTGTTTATTTATTGTCAAGTATCAAGTTGCGAATTAAGAAATCTACTAGATTATCAGGAAAATACATTAAGAAATTTAATCTGTTCTCTTGATATAAATGTGGTTGCAGTAGTTAGAAAAGTATCAACTGGTAAAAAAACTTATATAGGGTGAATGCAAGCTCTTATTCATTATATTACCAATCAAAATATTGATTGTATTGCGGTATATGATCAGACAAGAATTTGTATTTTTGATGATTTATATGTGGAGTTTCAAATGATTTGTGATAAATACAATGTTGAAATTATGACGGTTAATAGTAAGAAAGAATTATGTAGTGTTAGATTATTTTAACTTGCTATGATGAGATGTCATAGTTTTTTGTGCTTTCATTGTCGCTCACCTCCTTTGTTCTTGCTTCAAGGATAAAAGGAGGAAAAATAAATGTATAATAAAGCATCAGAGGAAAAGAAATGGAAAAAATGGAAAGAAAATGAAGAAAAAATATTAAAAGAAAATGGAATGTCAGAAGATAAAATCATGGAACTGCGTTGTTATGATTGGAAAGATTTTAATGCTGAAAGAAGATTTAAACAGAGACAGTTTACTAATTTCCAATCTATTGATGAACAGATATTCGATGATATAAAGTTGCCCATCAATAATATTGATGATCTAGTACATCAACTAGATAGTAAGGAACTATATGAGTTTATGAAGAGCATCAATCATCAAACAATGCAAATTGTATATTTGTTGATTTGTGGTTTTAGCGTTAAAGAGATAGCGTTAAAGTGTAATTTGAGTGAAGATACAATTCGTTACCGAATAAGAAGTATGAGAAAAAAATTAAAAAAATTTGAATAAACTTTCATATTTTAGACGTTTTAAACGGCTTATATATGAAGGGAATTAAATCCCTGATAGTTTTTTGATAATTGAATAGCAGTATTGATAACGTTCCTTATATATAAGCCCATGTTATAAATACGCCGTCATAGATAATGTTTTATCTTAGCGATTAATATTTGATAACAAAATAGAATGCTAACTATTGGCAATGAATATATAAGGGGATAATGATACACATAATGAGTCCTAGTCCGAGCAGTTATAATCTGTCACAGGCAAGACATTATATAGGTGGAAGTCCTATAAGATTGTATGTCGATATAATCTTGTGGAACTGTACTAGCAAAGCAGTCTATCAATAGTGCATAAACTTATAAATATTATATTGAAAAGTATCTTCGGTAATATTTTTAAAATTAAGCAAAAATTGATGCTTTTCAATTTTACATAATAAAGCGAGGTGATTAACTATTATGATTGAAAACATAAAACGTGGGGAAATATATTTAGCGAATCTTAATCCTTCTGTTGGGAGTGAACAAAATGGTGTTAGACCAGTTCTAATTATTCAAAATGATATTGGGAATATTTATAGTAATACGACCATTGTTGCCTGTATGACTTCACATATGGAAGGTAAACCGAAATTACCTACACATATAGCTATTACAGCAAGAGATAGTCTTAAACATGATTCTATTATTATGATGGAACAGTTAAGAACAATAGACAAGTCAAGATTAATCAGAAAATTAACTAAACTCAATCAAGTGGAATCAGCAAGTATAAAGATGTCACTTAGAGTGAGTATTGATATATAAAATATAATTGTCAAAGGTACGTTTATAAAAATCGTACCTTTGTTTTTTTGTGAAAAAGGTTTTATGATTTTAGTGTCATGACAAGCCAAATTAATTAAAAAAGGAGAATGCATATGCAATTAAGTGAAGAATTACCATTATTATTAAGCGTTAAAGAGGCTTCAAAATATAGTGGCTTAGGTATTAATAAAATAAGAGAGATTTCAGATAGTTCAAAATGTGATTTTGTAATATGGAATGGAAATAAAAGGATGATTAAAAGAAAACAGTTTGAG
This sequence comes from Faecalibacillus sp. MSK20_93, assembly GCF_020589945.1. Lineage (NCBI taxonomy): Bacteria > Bacillati > Bacillota > Erysipelotrichia > Erysipelotrichales > Coprobacillaceae > Faecalibacillus > Faecalibacillus sp. MSK20_93. Next base: position 76,937 of record NZ_JAJDKA010000001.1, read on the forward strand.
GAGTGGCTACAAAAAGAAATGTATATTTAGTTTAGGAAAGGAATGGATTAATATGGGTAAAGGTTTAAATGGTACTGAATTAGGAGCAGGAATTTCACAAAGAAAAGATGGCATATATTGCGCAAGATATGTTAATAGATTAGGAAAACGAAAATATATATATGATTCTAATTTAAGAAGAATAAAACAATTATTAAAGCAAGCAATAAAAGAAGATAAAGAAAAAGCAAGTCTAGAATATGACTATACATTAAATCAATGGTTTGATTTTTGGTTTGAAAATTATAAGAAAAAAGAAGGCATGAGTCGACGTTATTTAGAAAATATTTCTCATAACTATGATCTTTATGTACGAGATGTTGGAGATATTGACATTACTAAATTTAAAAACATTGATGCTTTAAGAATAGTTAAAAAAGCATTAAAAGTGTCAAAGACTGCTGGAGAAACAGTTAGACATACATTAACTCAAATGATGGAAAAAGCATTTCTCAATGATATTGTTAGAAAAAATGTATGTAAAAATATAGATGCACAACCTAGAAATAGAACTGTAAAACAACCTTTAAGTAAGAGAGATGAAAAAATGCTTCTTAAAGGCTGTACTAATCAGTTGCATAAAGACATGATTGAATTCAATATTAATACCGGTTTAAGAATAAGTGAGTTATTGGGATTATCATTTGATGAAGTAGATTTAGATAAAAAATTTATATATATAAAACATCAAATTTCTGATTATCCAGATGATAAAGGCAATTATTTTTTTAGAGAAACAAAAACAAAAAATGCGAGATATGTTCCTTTGAATGAAAGAGCATTAATTATATTAAGAAGAAATATAAAATTACGTCAAAAACAACTTGAAGAAGGAACACATAAACGTTACTATAAACAACATAGTGATATAAGCAAAGAACTAATCTTTGTTAATACAAGAGGAGACTGTTTCACAAGAGCAGGATTTCATTCAGTACTAACGTATATTAAAGATAGAGCAATTGAGGATGGGTATAGATATGATTGTAAAAATATTTCACCACATACATTTAGACATACTTTTGCCACAAGATGTATGGAAGCAGGCATGACACCAAATACTGTTAGTACGTTATTAGGTCATACATCAGTAAGAATGACATTACATTATGTACACAATAGTATAGATCAATTTAATGATGACATTGTTCTTATTGAAAGCATTTAAGAGTGCATCATGTAAGTTATTATATGTTTATTCAAACAATGGTGTAGTAAGTGGTGTAGTAGAGATGTGGATATTAAAAAAACGTTGATTATATGGTATAAATTTGATTAGCAAAGCAATCTTGTCAACATTGTCGTTAAATAAAATATTACAAATGTTTAAGTAGAGATACGTCTCAAAAACCTTGAAAATCAAGTTTTTTGAAAAAGTGTCTCTACTTTTTTGTGAATATATGTATTTTTTTTGGTGACAAATAAAATCTTTATAAGAATGTCATGAAATAATGATTAAAGCTTGGAAATTGTTAAATTTTTATTGATTAAACTAACGATAGGTAGCAATATAACTAACATAAGGAAGTGAATGGATATGGAGAGGAAAGAAGAAATTATTCAGGCGACATTTATGTTAGCGTCTAAAAATGGAATAGACAATGTTTCAATGTCACAAATAGCGACACAATTAGGGATAAAGAAACCATCATTGTATAATCATTTCCGTTCGAAGGATGAAATTGCAAAGGCAATGTATGATTATTTAAGAACACAAGCAAAAGAAAAACTAAAAATAACGGATCTTGATTATGGAAAACTTGTCAAAGATAAAAGTCTAGAAGAAGTTTTAAAATTAGCGGTTCATAATTATTGTAAGATGAGTACACAAAGTGAAATGTTTTCATTTTATAAAATCATTTATTCAACACGTGCTACAAATTGTGTGGCTGCCCAAATTATGTGTGAGGAAACAGAAAAAATGCTTTTAGCAACAAAAAATCTTTTTTATGCATTACAAGTTCATCAAAAAATATTTGTAAAAGACATTAATCAGGCAGCTATCTCTTTTACAATGACAATACATTCTTTGATTGATTATCAATTAGATAGGAAAAGTTGCAGGAACTGGACTAGGAATGTCTATTGTCAAAAAGCTTGTAGATGTAATGAATGGAAGTATTGAGGTTGAAACAGAACTAGGTAAGGGAACGAAATTTACCCTGATTTTACAACATAAGGTTGCTGATAATAATTTATTTTTGACAAAGATAGATATGTCTTTAGTTGATGAACAACAAATTTTACAAGGGAAACACGTTTTATTGGCAATGATTTGAATGCAAAAATAGCGATAATGATTTTAGAAGATATGGGATTAATAGTTGAACGTGTTGAAGATGGGATTCAATGTGTGGCTAAAATGGAACAAATGCCTGCTAAAAACTATGATTTGATTTTAATGGATGTTCAAATGCCTCATATGGATGGTTATAAAGCAACGGAAACAATCAGAGAATTATCTGATGAAGGAAAGGCTCATATTCCAATTGTTGCTTTAACTGCTAATGCTTTTGAAGAAGATAGAAAAATGGCAATTTCAAAAGGAATGAATGATCATATTGCTAAACCAATTGATGTAAAAAAGGTTGAGGAAGTTATTATTTCTGTTTTAAAATAATATTTTCAATAAAAAGAAAAAGGGTGTTATTTATCTAAAATCACATATTCTTCTCTTTTTTAGATATATTCATTGAATTTTTCTGCTTCTTTTTTTAAAATAAAACCATATCGAGGAGAAAAACATGCAAAATAGTAAAATAACAATGAAAGAACTTTTATATAAAATGGCTTGTTATCAAGAACTATATCCAAATGTACATCTTTTTGAAAAAACAGATTTAAATCAAATGAACTCTAATTTTTTAAGCAATACAATAGAAGCATTTCGTTTAAAAAAAGATTGTACAAAATTAGAATATTGCAAAGATAAACTTTATCATGTCATTTCTAAATACTATGTTGTAGATCAAAAAGAATATGTAATGGAAATTATTTGTTGTTTAGACGAACAACTAGAGCTATCGCGACAAGAAAATAGCAGTCTTATTTTAAAGTATTTGGGTAAACACGGTGATTTTTATTTAGATGTATTAACAGGTGCTTATAATAGACGTTTTTATGAAGAAAAAATAAAACATCAAACAACTCCTGCAGGAATTGTTATGCTCGATGTGGATGATTTTAAGATTTATAATGATACATTTGGTCATGATTTCGGAGATAGGGTTCTTAAAATGATTGTTGAACATATTAAGGATTCACTTAGAAATCAAGACAAACTTATTCGCTATGGTGGAGATGAATTCATTATTTATTTGCCAAATATTGAAAAAGAAGATCTTTATTTAATTATGCAAAATATTTTAAAAAATATTCATCATGCAACAATCAAAGGGTATGAAAGTGTTCAATTTTCTATGAGTGCAGGGATTACAATGTATCAAACAGGGACAATTGAAGAAGCAGTTTCTTTGGCAGATCATTTATTATACCATGCTAAAAGAAAAAAGAATTGTATATTTACAGAATTAGATCATCAGTATTATTCTGATAGAAATGATACTAAACAAACAATTCTTATTGTTGATGATTCTGAGTTAAATCGTGCAATTCTTTATGAAGTATTAAAAGATGATTTTTATTTATTGGAAGCTACAAATGGGCAAGAATGTATTGACTATATTAAACAATATGGTTCGGGAATTTCTTTGATTTTATTAGATATTATTATGCCTGAAATTGATGGCTTTGATGTTTTACAATGGATGGAACAAGAAAAATGGTTAGATGATATACCTGTTATTTTAATTTCAAGTGAAGATTCAGCAAATATCATTAATAAGGGTTTTGTGATGGGAGCATCTGATTACATTAAAAGACCTTTTGATTATCGAATTGTTTATCGACGTGTTTATAATATAATTAAACTCTACGCTAAACAAAAAAGATTAATGGATTTATTAAAAAAACAAGTAGAAAAGAACTAAACGTTATTAATGATTTTATCGTATTGAATTTGGAAAATATATTTGATTTTTATCATAATGTTTTTATGGACAGGATAAACATCACAGTGGTCAAACTTTAAGGTTTATCCTTTTTTCTGTAAATTATTTTGATTTTAAGAAGATGATATAACATTTGTGAAAATAATAGAATAGTTAAAAAAGTTGATAACCAACAGAAAAAGCCAAAAGTTGATTTCCTGAGTTATTTGTAGCTCAAGAAATCCTCAAGTTTTTCAATTGATTGAATTATAGCGATGCTATAATTTTTTTTATTAAAATCTTTGTTTAAATATGGTAAAATATTTTAAAGGAAGTTGGTGACGATATGAAAAGAAAAGCAATTTATAAACTTTCTTTTAAAGAATATTTAAAAGCAATAATGATTTTTATTGTTTTTATAATGATTTGTTCTATTTCGTTTTTCTTTTATATAAAAAAAGATATAGAAAATGAATCTGTTAATAAAGTTGTTGTTAAGACAGAAAAACAAACTGAAAGTTTAAAACAGTATATAGATATTCAATATCGATATCTTGAAGGTATTGGTAATCATATAAGTCAGCAAGATTTATTTTGCGAAGATAATATAAATTTAATTCATTCCATTAAAGAATATACAAAATTAGAAAATGTTGGAATTATTGATAAAAATGGAGAAAGTCATTATGATAATGGTGCCGTAAAGAATGTAAGTCATCGTGAATATTTTCAAGAAGCACTAAAGGGAAATAGAGTCTTAAGTGCTCCACTTGAAAGTGTTATTGCAGGGAAGACACGTGTTATTATAGCGGTACCTATTTATGATCAACAAAAAGAAATTGTAGGAGTTATAGGTGGTAGCTATGATATCGGGGATCTAAATAAAATTGTTTTTAGAGGTATTTATGATGGAAAAGGATCGGCCTTTCTTGTTTCTAAAGAAGGGTAGTTGATTACTTATGATAATGCTGTTAAAAATAAAGATTTTTTAGCTTCTGAAAGTATTTATAGTTATTTTGCTGAATACAATGTTTTATCTCCGGATGATCTTCAAAGTTTAAAACAAAAATTTATTAAACAAGAAAAAGGTTATATGACTTTAAATAATAATAATAATAAAACATCTTATATGGCTTATTATCCATTAAAAATCAATGATTGGATCATGTGTTATAACATTGATACAAATGTAGCACAGGAATCTTATACATTTATCATTTATGCTGAATATTTACTTTTTGCTTTATTTGTTTTTGCGTTAGTGATTTTGTTATTTACAATTTATAAAGTAAACAATAAACATCAAAAAAGATTATTAGAATTTGCACGTATCGATGCATTAACAGGTATAAAAAATAAGGAAACATTGCAAAATGAAATTAGTACATATTTAAAAAATGACTCTTCTCAACAATTAGGGGCACTTTTTATGATCGATGTTGATAATTTTAAAACAGTAAATGATTTAAATGGCCATGTTATTGGTGATGAAGTTTTAAAAAACTTTGGCTCAATTTTAAAAGAGTCTTTTACAGTAGAGGATATTGTAGGGCGTGCAGGTGGTGATGAATTTATTGTTTTTGTTAAAGATATTCAAGAGCATGGAAATGCGATAAATAGAGCCCAAGAAATATGTCAAAAGATAAGAAATATTGAAATTGACAATTTTAAAGGAACAATTTCTTGTAGTATTGGGATTGCCTTTTATCCTGAACATGGAACAACATTTAAAGGCTTGTATAATTTAGCTGATCAGGCTTTGTATCAAACAAAGAATCAAGGTAGAAATGGTTATACATGTTATACAAAATAATAAATTATAGATAAAAACTATCAAATTGATAATTTTTATCTATTTTTATTTATATAAATAGAAATGTATACTGTAGAACTAAGGGAGAGAAGAAAATGAAAAAATCTTATGTATATTTATTGACAACATTTATGTTATGGGGAAGTTTATATGTTGTCAGCCAATTTGTTTTAGGAAAGATTCCTACGTTTACAGTAGCAATGTTTCGCTATTTAATTGCTTTTATAGCACTAAGTTTAATCTCGTTAAAAAGTGAAAAAGAAAAAATAGAAAAAAGTGATTATAAATATTTCTTTATTATGGGATTTATTGGTTATTTTATTTCTGTTGATTGTCAACTTTTAGGAACTAAGATTGCCGGTGGATCAATGGCTTCACTTATTAATTCATTAAATCCAGTGATTATTAGTGTGATGGCAATGATTATTTTAAATGAAAAATCAGAAATGAATAAAATTGTTGGTATTGTATTATCGTTGGCTGGGGTTTATATGATTATAGGTACAGGAGCTAATATTCAGTTTTTAGGAGTTCTTATTTCTTTTATTGCAGTTATTGGTTGGGCTTTTATGTCTGTTATTTCAAGAAAGATTTCTAATAAATATAGTGCATTAACACTTACAAAAGTATCCATGTTGATTGCAACAATTTGTAATATCCCCGTGTCATTTTTAGAAGTACAAATGACACATCCTCTTATTCAAGTAGATTTAGGTGCTGTTTTAGGACTTGTTTATATGGGAGTTGTTTGTACGGCATTTACGAATATTTTATGGAATAAAAGTTTATCATTATTGCCTGCTAATACTTGTAGTGCTTTTTATCCAATTCAAACATTAACTTCTTCATTTTTAGGAGTTGTTGTTTTTCATGAGGTTTTGACAACTTCATTTGTATTGGGATCAGCTTTTATTATCGTTGGTGTTTTAATTAGCTTATTATTTAAAAAACGTACTCGAAAAGAAAAAGAAGTCCTAGTATAATCATATTAGGTGATACACATGAATTTATATCAATTACGTTATTTTACAACATTAGCACAAGAAGAACATTATACAAAGGCAGCTTTAAAATTACATATTACTCAACCGAGTTTAACGCATGCCATTCATTTATTGGAAGATGAACTAGATGTTGCGTTGTTTGAAAAAAAGGGAAGAAATGTTGTTCTAACAAAGTATGGAAAACTTTTTTTAAAAGAAATCGGGCCAATTCTTAATCGTTTAGATGATTCTATAGAAAATATTAAACAAATTTCAAAAGGAAAAGAAACTTTAAATATTGGTTTTGTAAGAAGACTAGGGATGAGCTATATTCCCCAACTGATTTCTTCTTTTCAAAATGAAAATGTGACCTTTCAATGCCATAGTGGTTTTTCTTATGATCTTATTCATGATTTAAAGAAAAATGATTTAGATATTGTTTTTTGTTCCTATGTAGATGATCAAGATATATTTTTTAAACCTGTTATAACACAAGAGTTTTATGTAATCGTCAGTCTTAATCATCCACTTGCTAAAAATGATGAAATTGATTTAAAACAAATAGAAGATCTACCTTTTATTACTTTTACTAAAAATAGTGGAATTCGTCCAATGATCGATCATCTTTTAGAAAAGGCAAAAATACATCCTCATATATCAATGGAATTAGAGGAAGATGAAGTCGTTGGTGGTTTTGTAGGTCATGATTTAGGGGTAGCGATTGTTCCTGATATGGCAGTTTATGATTTGTTGCCAATCAAAAAAATAAAAATTAAAGATATAGATGAAAAACAAACATTTTATATGGCTTATTTAAAGAATACGCAAAAATCAAAAGCATTTCTTGAATTTATTGAGCATGTAAATTGTGATGTATTGTAGAAAAACAAGTCTTTTTTCTAAAATGGAAAGAGATTTTTTTTAATTGATTAAAAATGATACACTATCATTTGTAGTAGAGAAAGTCGTATGGAATATAAACTAATAGTTTTTGATATGGATGGAACATTATTAAATTCTAATAAACAAATTTCAAAGAAAACCCAAGAAGCAATTGCTAGAGCAGTTGCGCATAATAAAATTATGATTTTAAATACAGGAAGAAACCCTGCAGAGCTTGAAGAATTTTATGATATTTTACCAGGTGTTCGTTATTTAAATTGTATCTCAGGCGCACTTGTTTATGATTTAAAAGAAAAGAAAGCCTTATATCAAAAAAGTTTTGATGAAGATATTTTGAAAAATATTTATTAAAAGAGTAACGGAAGTTACTTTTTTTATGCTAGGATAAAAACAAAGGAAGTGTTTAAGATGTTTAAAAAACAAAATAACATGACGGTCATGGATTTTACAGGAATTTATGAAAATGAAAAGTTTTATAAACATAAAAATATTAGATGGCTTGATTTACATGAATTACAAGGTGTTTATGGTTATTGTAGTCAAGAAGCAAGAAGAACAATAGAAGCTAAAATAAGTAATCTATCTCCTGAAGGCATACATTTTATAGATTCTGGTAATTTTCATTATGTTAGTGAGTTTTGGATAGAAAAAATGAAACATGATTTTATTTTAGTTGTTTTTGATCATCATAGTGATATGATGAAACCGATGTTTGATGATATTTTAAGCTGTGGATCTTGGATTTTAAATAGTTTAGAAAATAATAAATATTTAAAAAAAGTGATTTTAATAGGTATTGATGAAAAACAGGTTTCATTGATTAAACGCCAAGATAAGGTTCTCTATTTAACAGATGATGATTTAGAAAATAGAGAAGTGTGGAAAAAAGTTGATGATTTATTACGTCAATATCCTTTATATATTTCAATTGATAAAGATGTTTTGAGTCAAAATGTTATTCAAACAGATTGGGATCAAGGTTCTATGCAACTCATGGAATTTAAAATATTACTCGCTTATTTATTTAAAAACAGTCAAACAATTGGAATTGATATTTGTGGAGAATGTGCTAATGAAGTAGGACAATTAAATGAAATTAAAGAAGATGATGCTTTTAATGAAAAAATACTTTCCTTTTTAAAAAAAGAAGAGGATTAAGTAAAAAGTCTTAATCCTCTTTTAAAGTATTATGAAACATATTTAAAAGTAATTCTACAAAGATTACAACAATCGATTGTAAATCAACAATTGATTGTTTTGATAAAGTATATCCTGGAAGAATAAGTGTATTTTCAATCAATAATTTAGGCTTTGGATTTAAAGTAATCATATATGTATTTTTAGAGGCGTTTGTAAGGTCAAAAAAACGAGAAACATTATTTTGATTACCTTCAATAGAAAAATAAATCAAAAGGTCATCTTCATGAATTGTATTATAAAGATGACTTGCTTGCATATAATCATAAGCAAAATAAGTATTAATACCTAAATCTTGTAATCCTAAAACTAAATGCTTTGCTGGTAAAGATGAATAATGAACACCAATGATATAGATGTTTTTGGTGTTTTTTATTTGTTTAATAAGTTGGTTGAGCTTATTTTGATCAATGTTATTGAATTGACGAATGACTGATAAATATTTAGATGTTAATTCATCAAATAGATTTTCAAAATTTACTTCAACATGTTCTTGATGCAAATAATGAAGCATGTCAAAACGAAAATCTTTATAACCTTTATAACCTAAAACTTGACAAAATCTTAAAATTCCAGAAGTTGAAACTTGACATAGTTCAGCAATTTTAGTAATCGTCGCTGTTTCAATAGCTGTAGGTTTTTGAACAATATAATCGTAAACTTTACGTTCTGTTTTAGAAAAATCATTTTTATGTAAGTGGATGGTTTCCATTAAGTTCATAGTCTCACCTCATGTTTATTTTATATAAAAATGATAAAATTGTCAAAATAATATGTAACTATTGACAAAAGAAAATAATAAGATTATGATTTGCTTGTAAAAATTATCAAAATAAAACGTAAAAAGTTACAAGGAGACTATTATGAAACAATTACCAGAAGGATTTTTATGGGGTGGCGCAACTGCTGATTTCCAATATGAAGGAGGATTCAATGAAGGAGGAAGAGGACTTTTATCACATGACTTTGAAACAGATGGATCAATGGAAAATCCAAGACATCATACATTTCAAATGCCTGATGGAACAATTTTAAAACCAAGAAGTTCATTTTTCTATGCTGATCCTGTTCCTAATGAAGCAAAGCCAGTTTTTTTAGATGATGAATATTATCCAAGTCATCAAGCGGTTGATTTTTATCATCATTATAAAGAAGATATTGCTCTAATGGCAGAAATGGGATTTAATGTTTTCCGTTTTAGTATTTGTTGGAGTCGTATTTATCCTTTGGGAGACGAAGAAACACCTAATGAAGAAGGATTAAAATTTTATGATGAAGTTATTTCGGAACTTGAAAAACATCATATGGAACCACTTATTACTATTTGTCATGATGAAATGCCAATGCACTTAGCTTTAAAATATGGTGGATGGTCAAATCGTTTTGTTATTGATTGTTATGTAAAATATTGTAAAACACTCTTTGAAAGATATGGAAAACGTTGTAAATATTGGTTGACATTTAATGAAATCAATGCTGTTAGAGGATTTGGGCCATGTGGAACAAAAGAAAGTGATGGAAAAGTGAGATATCAAGCAGATCATCATATGTTTGTTGCTAGTGCTAAAGCTGTTATTTTAGGACATCAAATGATGCCAGGTAGCATGTTTGGAACAATGTATGCAATGAGTGAACTTTATCCAGCAACGTGTAAACCAGAAGATATGTTTAAACGTCTTCAAGCAAGAAGAGAAAACTGGTATTTTATTGATACGATGGCAAGAGGTTATTATCATCCTTATGCTAAAAGTGTGTGGAAACATCATGGCTTTGATTCATTAGAAATCACAGAAGAAGATAAAGAAATTTTAAAAGAAGGACAATTAGACTTTGTTTCATTTTCTTATTATCGTTCAAATACAGTAAAAAAAGATGATCCATGGTTTAATGTTGGAGGTTCTTCAAATCCTTATTTGGAAAATACACCTTGGGGATGGCCTGTTGATCCACTTGGGCTTAGACATTGTATGAATGAAATTTATGATCGTATTCAAAAACCAATTTTTATCGTAGAAAATGGTATGGGAGCTATTGATCAAGCAGATGAAAATGGATATGTTGAAGATGATTATCGTATTGATTACTTACAAAAACATTTATCAGCTATGGCTGATGCGATTAATGAAGATGGTGTTGAATGTTTAGGATATACGATGTGGGCACCAATTGATCTTGTTTCTTTATCAACTGGAGAAATGAAAAAACGTTATGGATTTATTTATGTTGATATGGATGATAAAGGAAATGGAACTTTAAAACGTACAAAGAAAAAATCATTTAATTGGATGAAACATATTATTGAAACAAATGGGAAAGCCCTTGATGAAAAGCTCTAGCAATCAGCTAGAGTTCTTTTCATTATTGACACTTCTTTATAATTCCTATAATATTAGTAGGAAAAGAGAGGTACCTTATGATTTATTTAGACTATGCAGCCAATACACCAATAGAAAAAGAAGTACTTGATACGTATTATCAAGCAACCATGAAATATTTTGCTAATCCTAATGCAAGTCATACACTAGGATTACAAGCAAAAGAAGTTATTGATCAAACAACAAAGTACATTGCTGAACAATTACATGTCTTACCTGAAGAAATCATTTATACATCAGGAGCTAGTGAAGCCAATAACCTTGCAATCAAAGGTATTTTAGAAAGATATAAACATCGAGGTAAACATGTTTTAATTTCACCTTTAGAACATAATTCAATTTTATCAAGTCTTACAAAAATGCAAGAAAATGGTTTTATTGTTGAAATGATTCCTTTAAAAGAAGATGGACAAGTCAATGTTGAAAAAATGAAATCAATGATTCAAGAAGATACGATTTTAGTAAGTGTTTGTAGTGTGGATAGTGAACTTGGAATTAGACAACCGATTGAAGAAATTGGAGAAGTTTTAAAAGATTATAAATATTGTTTTTTTCATAGTGATGCTTCTCAAGCAATTGGTAAAGTAGCTATTGATTATCGAAATGTTGATTTGATTACTATTGCACCTCATAAGTTTTATGGTATGTTGGGAACTGGTATGTTAATTAAAAAGAAAAAAGTTGGTTTAAAAACACAAATTGATGGGGGAAAGTCAACAACTGTTTTTAGAAGTGGAACGCCTGAACTGGCACATATTGTATCGATTGAAAAAGCTTTAGAGATTGCTCTTTCCAAACAACAAGAACGAGAAATTTATGTAAAATCAATCAATCATCAAATGCTTGAACAATTAAAACAATATGATCAAGTATTAATAAATCGTACAAAATATTCTTTACCTCATGTTATTAATATTTCCTTAAAAGGAATGAAAGCTACAAAATTTGCACAAATGCTCGATCAACAAGGTATCTATATTTCTACTAAAACTTCATGTTGTCCTGTAGAAATACCTTCTAAAATGGTTTATGCGCTTTATCAAGATCGTCAAAGAGCGATGTCTTCTTTTAGAATTAGTTTATCGCATTTAACAACAGAAAAAGAAGTTCAAGATTTTCTAAAAATCTTTGATCAATGTTACAAGGAGTGCTTTGGAAATGGAAAAATATAAAGAAATAGAAAGAAGTATCATAAAAACATATCGTAAAGAAATTTGGTCTAAATTTATAAAAGCTGTTAAAAATTATCAACTTATCCAAGAAAATGATAAAATTATGGTTTGTATTAGCGGTGGAAAAGATTCTTTTTTAATGGCTAAGTGTATTCAAGAATTACAAAGACATGGGCGTGTTCCTTTTGAAGCTCATTATGTTGTGATGGATCCAGGATATAACAGTTATAATCGTGATTTTATTGAAGATAATGCAGATTTATTGAATGTACCTATTAAAATCTTTGAAAGTAATATTTTTGATGTGGTTTCAACAGTTGATAAAAGTCCATGTTATTTATGTTCAAAGATGAGAAGGGGCTATCTTTATAGTAAAGCACAAGAGTTAGGATGTAATAAAATTGCTTTAGGACATCACTTTGATGATGTGATTGAAACAATACTTCTTTCGATGTTTTATGGTTCTGAAATCAAAACGATGATGCCTAAATTACATAGTGAAAACTTTGAGGGATTAGAGCTTATTCGCCCTTTATATTTAGTAAAAGAAGAAAGTATTATTTCTTGGCGTAAACATAATGATTTGACTTTTATCAATTGTGCATGTCGTTTTACTGAAGGATGTTTTTTAATTAATGATGGAACAAGTAAAAGAAAAGAAGTCAAAGAACTCATTAAAACAATGAAACAAGTAAACCTAAATGTTGATCAAAATATTTTTAAAGCTTTAGATAATGTTAATTTAGATTGTATTTTAGGAACGAAAAAGGATAAAGTTTACCATAGCTTTTTAGAGGATTATGAAAAATAAAGAAATTATAAAAAAAGCTTTTGAAAAATCGATACCTATTATGTGTAGTTATCTTTTTGTATCGATTGCTTATGGAGTGATGATGAACGAAGCGGGCTTTTCTTGGTATGTAGCACTACTTGTGAGTTTTTTGATTTATACGGGTGCTTTTCAATTTCTTTTGATTACTTTATTAAGTGGGGGAACTTCTTTACTTACAATTGGTGTTACAGCTCTTTTAATGAATAGCCGACAACTTTTTTATAGTTTATCTTTTATAGATGTTTTTAATAAAATGAAGCAAAAATGGTATATGATTTTTACCATGACTGATGAAACTTATGCGGTTAATTGTAATCTAAAAGATCAAGATAAAGAACAAGTTATGTTTTATATCGCACTTTTTTCAAGATGTTATTGGCTTATTGGAACTGTTTTAGGAGCGGTACTTGGTAATTTGATTCCGTTTGATTTAACAGGAATTGATTTTTGTATGACAGCCTTGTTTATTATTATTTTTATGGATCAATTAGAGAAAAATAAAGATCATTTTCCTGCTGTTGTAGGAATTGTTATCGCTATTATTTGTTTGATTGTTTTTGGCAGTCAAAATTTTATGTTACCTTCATTGATTATTTCTTCAATGATTTTACTTGTTAAACAAGGAGGAACATCTTATGAATAGTTATGTACTTTCAGCAATTATTCTTTCTGCTTTAATTACTTTTTTATTAAGAGCTTTTCCTTTTCTTTTATTTAAAGAAAAAGAACTTCCTAAATGGTTTGAAAAACTAGAAAAGCATTTACCAATGACTATTATGGCAGTTCTTATTGTTTATTGTCTAAAAGATTTAAAAACGCAATTAACAACACTTTTTATTCCTTATCTTTTAGCGTGTTTAACAGTTGTTTTTACTTATAAATGGAAAAAGAATACTTTTTTAAGTATTATTTTATCAACTCTTGTTTACATGATTTTTATCCGTCTATAGTTTGTTAAAAATATCACAAGCTATAGATTTTTTATTTTGGTAGTGCTATAATTATATCAACACTTAAAAATTGTATTTAAGGAGGAAATATAAATGGGATTTTTAACAGGTAAAACAGCAATTATTACAGGAGCAGGACGTGCTGTCTTAGAAGATGGAAGTTGTGGTTCTATTGGTTATGGAATTGCGACAGCTTATGCTAAAGAAGGAGCTAATCTTGTCATTACAGGACGTAATGTTAAAAAATTAGAAGCTGCTAAAGAAGAATTAGAAAGATTATATGGTATCAAAGTTTTAACAGTTCAAGCAGATGTCAATGCTGGTGCTGATAATGAAGCCGTTGTTAACAATGTTGTTAAACAAGCAATGGATACTTATGGAAGAATCGATGTTTTGATCAATAATGCGCAAGCATCAGCATCAGGGGTAACATTAGCTGATCATACAACAGAACAATTTGATCTAGCAATGTATTCAGGACTCTATGCAGCCTTCTATTATATGAAAGCATGTTATCCATATTTAAAAGAAACAAAAGGATCAGTTGTCAACTTTGCTTCTGGAGCAGGATTATTTGGAAACTATGGACAATGTTCATATGCTGCTGCCAAAGAAGGAATCCGTGGATTAACACGTGTAGCTGCTAATGAATGGGCAAAAGATGGAATCAATGTCAATGTGGTATGTCCTTTAGCTTGGACGGCACAATTAGAACAATTTGAAAAAGCATATCCAGAAGCCTTCAAAGCAAATGTTAAAACACCACCAATGGGACATTTTGGAAATAATGAATTAGAAATTGGACGTGTCTGTGTACAACTTGCTAATCCTGATTTTAAATATATGACAGGAGAAACACTTACATTAGAAGGTGGACTTGGTTTAAGACCTTAATAATTAATCACTCTTAGGGGTGATTTTTTTATGTATTCTTTTATAATGAATATATAGGAAAGAAGGAATGGTTATGAAGTATGCATTAATTAATGGAAAAATTTTAAATGGTCATCAGGATATGGAAGTAGAAACAGGGAAAGCAATTTTTATTGAAAATGAAAAAATTGTGGCTATTGAACCTTATCGTAATTTAGATAAATCTTATCAAATTATTGATTTACAAGGAAAATATATTTTACCAGGACTCATCAACATGCATGTTCATCTTGCAGGAAATGGAAAACCACAAAAGAAACAAAAAGATAATGAAAAGACAGTTAAAATGTTGATGTCTAATCCATTATCACGAAAAATTACGTATAAAGTGGTTTCTAATTTCGCTAAGATCGAATTAATGAGTGGGGTAACAACAATTCGTACAGTTGGAGGAATTGCTCATTATGATTCTAAATTAAGAGATGAAATTTTAAAGAGAAAAGTTATTGGTCCAAGAATTGTTGCCAGCAATGAGGGAATTTCTGTTCCTCATGGTCATATGGCAGGATCAGTCGCCATTGCTGCCCATAATAATGAAGAAGCTCTAGCTTTAGTGGATAAAGCAAAAAGTCAAAATGTTGATTTGATTAAACTTATGATTACTGGCGGGGTTTTAGATGCAAAAGAAAAAGGTGTGCCTGGTGAATTAAAAATGCCTCCTGAAATGGTAAAAGCTGTTTGTGATAGAGCACATCAACTTGGTTATAAAGTAGCTGCTCATGTTGAATCATCTGAAGGGGTACGAGTAGCTTTAGAAAATGGTGTTGATTCGATTGAACATGGAGCAAAATTAGATGATGAAATGATTGCTTTATTTAAAGAAAAGAAGGCTTTTTTATGTACGACGATTTCACCAGCACTTCCGTTTGCGTTGTTTGATCCAAGTATTTCCAATGTTTCAGAAATAGAAAAATACAATGGTGAACTCGTTTTCAATGGTATTATTGATTGTGCAAAGCAAGCATTAGAAAATGATATACCTGTTGTTTTAGGAAATGATGTAGGATGTCCATGGGTGAGTCAATATGACTTCTGGCGAGAACTTTATTATTTCCATAAATATATTGGTGTTTCTAATCGTTTTGCTTTATATACAGCAACTTCACTTGCTTCTAAATACGCTGGTCTTGAAAATATTACAGGAAGTATTGATGTTGGTAAGGATGCAGATATGATCGTTGTAAGTGAAAATCCTTTAGATGATTTAAAAGCTTTAAGATATGTTGAAAAAGTATTTACACGTGGTAAATTAATTGATTATCCAAAGGTAAAAATCAATAAAACAGTAGAAACAGAATTAGATAAGTATTTATAAGGAGTTAGTTATGAACAGAAAATTTTTCTTTTTTGACATTGATGGAACATTAGCAGTAGGAACACCAGGAAGACAATACATTCCTGAATCAACAAAAAAAGCAATTCGCATGTTAAAAGAACAAGGTCATTTTGTGGCTATTGCGACAGGAAGAAGTTATGCAATGGCAGTTGATCATATGAGAAGTCTAGGTTTTGAAAATATGGTGAGTGATGGTGGTAATGGAATTACAATTGATAATGAACTTATTACCATTAAACCATTAGATTATCAAAAATGTTTAAATCTCATAGATGAATGTAAAGAAAAAGGATTTATTTGGGCTATTTCACCAGATAATAAAACAAGAAGATTAGCTCCGGATCAACGCTTTTATGATTTTACACATGATGTCTATATGGATACTGAGGTTGTAGATGGTCTTGATCCTAGAAATTATGATCAAATTTTTAAAGTTTATGTAGCTTGTTTTGCACCTGAGGAACAAAAATTAGAAACACTAAAAGAATTACCTTGGTGTCGTTTCCATAAAGAATATTTATTTGTAGAACCAGGTGATAAATCAGTTGGTATTAAAATGATGGTTGATCATTTTAAGGGTAATTATAAAGATGTTGTTGTCTTTGGTGATGAAAAAAATGATTTAAGTATGTTTAGAGATGAATGGACAAGTATTGCGATGGGAAATGCTATCGATGAACTAAAAGAAAAAGCAACTTATGTAACGACACCATGTGATCAAGATGGTATTTATAATGCTTGTGTACATTTTGGGTGGATAAAAGAAAATGATTAAAAGTAATAAAATGACGGAGTGAACACCACTCCGTATTTTTTAATCATAGAAAAAATGTTGACTCTCCCCTTAGGGGATAATTCATAATTTGAAATAGGAAAGGAGAATAGGAAAATGTTAAAAATTGGAGAATTTTCAAAGTTGTCTCATTTAACAGTTAAAGCACTACGCTTTTACGAAAGAAAAGGCATTCTGATTCCTAAAAAAGTAGATGAACAAACAGGGTATCGTTTTTATGAAACAAGTCAACTTAAAGAGGCAGCAAGAATTAAGTCTTATCGTCAATTAGGGCTAACAATTGAAGAACTACAAGCAACTAATAAAGGTATTAATCTAAAGGAAATCCTAATATCTAAAGCAGAGTCCTTGAAAAGTCAAAAAGAAGAAATTGAAAATAGGCTTTTGATTATTCATCATCTTTTGAATGCTAGTGAAATGCAATATCAAGTAATTGAGAAAGTAATACCTGAAACAATTGTCTATTACAGCGAAGTAAAGATAAAAAATTATTCGGATATGATGAAAATTATTCCTAACCTTGCAAGTGAATGTATAAAATTGAATCCAGATATAAAATGTACAAGACCGCCGTATGAATTTTGTGAATATTTAGATAAAGAACATAAGGAAAATAATATTTTGATTCGACACAATGAAGCAGTGGAATGTATGGGTAAAGAAAGTGAACGCATAAAGTTTAAAATAATTCCAACAACAAAGGTATTAAGTATCTTTTATAAAGGGGCTTATGATGAAATTGGTGTGGCGTATAGTTTTCTTATGAAATATGTAGAGGATAATGGTTATCAAGTATCGGGACGATCAAGAGAATGTTATATTGATGGTATTTGGAATAAAGAATCAGTTGATGAGTGGCTTACAGAAATTCAAATACCCATTGTTTAGGAGGAAAGAAAGATGGCTTTTGATTTTAAAAAAGAATTCAAAAAATATTATAGACCTAAAAATAAACCAGAAATTATCAATGTACCATCATTTAATTTTATTGCTATAAGAGGAAAAGGCAATCCTAATGAAGAAAACGGGAGTTATCGACAAGCCATTCAAGTACTTTATGCAGTAGCTTATACTTTAAAAATGAGTTATAAAACAGATTATCAAATTAAAGGTTTTTACCAATTTGTTGTACCGCCACTTGAAGGTTTTTGGTGGCAAGAAAATGTTGAAAATGTTGATTATTTACATAAAGAAAATTTTAACTGGATTTCAGTAATTAGACTTCCTGACTTTATTACAAAAAAAGATTTTGATTGGGCAGTAAAAAGAGCCACTATTAAAAAGAAGATAGATTGCTCAAAAGCGGAATTTTTTACTTTTGAAGAAGGATTATGTGTGCAAATGATGCATCAAGGATCTTTTGATGATGAAATAAATACAGTAGAAATAATGAATCAATTTCTTCAAGAAAAGGAGTATCAAAATGATTTTAGTAAATCAAGATTGCATCATGAAATTTATTTATCAGATGCAAGAAAAAATGCTCCGGAAAAATGGAAAACAGTGATTCGTCATCCAATATGTAAAATCGACAAAAAATAAAGATTTTATGGATGAAAATAATGTTTGACATTGGTATAAATATATAGTATGATGACAAGGCAGTAAATGAATAGCAGCACATAGAGGATTGAAAAAATGCGTTAATATCAAATGATTGCAAAGTACCTGGCTGCAATGGGAAATGCTTAATATTAACACTTATCGATTGATCTATGCAATGTTATTGCTTTATGCAAATAAAACAATACGGAGGAAAATTTATGGCACGTTATACAGGACCACAATGGAAAATCTCTCGTCGTTTAGGATTCTCAATCTTAGAAAACGGGAAAGAATTAAACAGAAGAGCTTATGCTCCAGGTCAACATGGACAAAAAAGAAAAAAACAAACTGAATATGGATTACAATTAGCAGAAAAACAAAAAGTAAGACATATGTATGGAGTTAATGAAAAACAATTCCACAACACATTTAATCAAGCAGGTAAAATGGAAGGTATCCATGGTTACAACTTCTTATGCTTATTAGAAAGAAGATTAGACAATGTTGTTTATAGATTAGGTTTTGCTTCTACAAGAAGACAAGCTAGACAATTAGTAAACCATGGTCATTTCTTAGTAAATGGTGTTAAAACTGATATCCCATCATACAGAGTAAATATTGGAGATGTTATCGAAGTAAGAGAAAAATCATTAAATTTAGCAGTTATTAAAGAAGCTTTAGAAAACAAAGTTGCAACTCCAGCTTTCGTTGAAGTTGATACTAATAAATTAACTGGTAAATTAACTCGTTTACCTGAAAGATCTGAATTAAACTCAGAAATCAATGAATCATTAATCGTTGAATACTACAACAGACTTGGTTAATAAGAAGAACAGCTTTTATAGCTGTTTTTTTGTATATAAAGGAGAATTTATGAACGCAAAGCTCATTATTTATTGTAAGGAAAAGATTCAAAATTATGAATCATTAAAACAATTATGTTTGTTGATGAACATTGAAATAATTTTATTGAATGAACAGATGACACAAAATAAAATTAAAGATATTTTAAATAAAAAGATTAAAAAAACAAAAAAGAATAATTTAGAACCAGCGGTTGTTGTTTTTTCAAACGTTGCATCTTTACAAATGGATCAAATATTATCAAAATTAAAAAATAATTCAACACTTTGTTTAAAAGCTGTTGTAACAGCAACAAATTATAATTGGACATTTGAAAAGTTAGTTTTACATTTACTAGAAGAATATCAAAAAAATAAATAAATCGTGTAGAATAGAGGTAGTAATTTTGGTATAATAGTAAAAGAATAATAAGGAGGTTTTTATGAACGAAAGTAGAATTTGTATTGCTCTTGATTTTAAGACAAAAAGTGACGTTGAAAACTTCTTAAAACAATTTGAGGGAGAAAGTCTTTATGTAAAAGTAGGGATGGAATTGTTTTATGGAGAAGGAATTGAAATCATTAAAATGATTAAAGAAATGGGACATAAAATCTTTTTAGATTTAAAATTACATGATATTCCAAATACTGTAAAAAGTGCCATGAGACAACTTGCTAAGTTAGATGTCGATATGGTCAATGTTCATGCTTCAGGTGGTATTGAAATGATGAAAGCTGCTATTGAAGGATTAGAAGAAGGCAAAACAAGTGGTAAAAGACCATTATGTATTGCTGTAACATGCTTAACATCTTTAGATCAAGATGTTTTAGATAATCAGTTACTTATTCATGAACCATTAGAAAATGTTGTATTAAAATGGGCTGAAAATGCAAAAGCTGCAGGATTAGATGGGGTTGTATGTTCACCATTAGAATCAAAAATCATTCATGATCATTTAGGAAAAGAATTTTTGACAGTTACACCAGGAATTCGTCTTGCAAGTGATAATGTCAATGATCAAAAACGTGTAACAACACCAGCTATGGCAAAAGAACTTACTTCAAGCTATATTGTTGTTGGTAGAACAATTACAGGAAGTCAAGATCCTTTGGCGACATATAAAAAAGTTTATCAAGATTTTCAAGGAGAATAGAAATGAAAAAAATTATTGCTAAAGATTTATTAGATATTAAAGCTGTCTTTTTAAGACCGAATGAACCATTTACTTGGGCAAGTGGTATTAAATCACCAATTTATTGTGATAACCGTTTAACTTTATCTTATCCAAAAGTAAGAAAAGATGTTGAACAAGGACTTGCTCAACTTGTAAAAGATAATTTCCCAGATGCAGAATGTTTAATGGGAACAGCTACTGCTGGGATTGCACATGCTGCTTTAGCTGCTGATATTTTAGATTTACCAATGGGGTATGTTCGTGGAGGAGCTAAATCTCATGGACGTAATAACCGTATTGAAGGTGTTGTTAAAGAAGGAATGAAAGTTGTTGTTGTTGAAGATTTAATTTCAACTGGTGGTTCTTCTTTAGAATGTGTTGAAGCTTTAAGAGAGGCTGGATGTGAAGTTTTAGGATTAATTGCTATCTTTACTTATGGTTTAGATAAAGCAACAGTTAATTTTGAAAATGCACATTGTCCATTTGTGACTTTATCAAATTATGATACTTTAATTGAAGTAGCAAAAGAACATGATTATATTAAACATGAAGATATGGAAAAATTAAAAGCTTGGAAAGTTGATCCAAGTGATGAATCATGGATGAATAAATAAGTATTTTTAGGGAATGATGGTTATTTAAAGCCATTGTTCCTTTTTTTTTGTTTTTATTTGCAAAAAATAGTGGTATGATGTAAAAGTAATAGTAGGTTTACTTTTTGGAGGTAAGTATGTTTAAAAGTATTCGATATGTATTAAAAGAAAACTTTACAAATTTGTATCGTATATATTGTATTTCAAAATATGAATTGCTTTCTGATATGCGAGATTCAAGATTAGGTGTTTTTTGGAATTTTGCTAATCCAGCAATTCAAATTATAACGTATTATTTTGTGTTTGGTTTAATTATGAATAGAAAGGCTGTAGGAAAGATTCCTTTTATTCAATGGATGTTATGTGGGATGGTGGTATGGTTTTTTATTAGTCCATGTATTACTAATGGAGCCAATGCTATTTATGCTAAACGTAATGTCATTACAAAAATGAAATTTCCGGTATCCGTTTTACCAGCTACAGTTGTTGGAAAAGAATTGTTTAATCATTTTTGTTTGATGGCTATCTTAGTTGTCTTTTTGCTTACACAAGGGATCATGCCTTCACTTTATTGGCTTGAACTTATTTATTATCTTTTTGCAGCAATTTGTTTGACAATTTCACTTGCGATGATTACATCTGTTTTAAATATGTTAGCTCGTGATACAAGAAAGCTTATTTTAGCGTGCATGCGTTTATTACTTTATTTAACACCAATTTTATGGCCAATTTCACGTTTACACAAATATGGGTGGCAAATGACAGTAAGATATATTATGAAAGCTAATCCAATTTATTATATTGTATGTGGTTATAGAGATTGTTTCTTATATCATCATGGAATCTTATTTTATTGGAAACAAATGCTTTTCTTTTGGGTGTTTGTCATTGTGATTTTTACAATTGGTAGTATGATGATGTATAAATTTAAACATAAATTTATTGATATGATTTAGGTGGTAATAATGGAAGATTATGCAATTAAATTTGAACATGTTTCAAAAATATATAAATTAAAAAAGAAAAATGATGGTAAATCAAAAAGCTCAGTTACACAAAGATTCTATGCTTTAAATGATATTACTTTTACAATTCCTAAAGGAGAAGTTGTAGGAATTTTAGGAACAAATGGTTCGGGTAAATCAACATTATCATTGATTTTAGCAGGTATTTCACAAATTGATGAAGGTACAATGGATATCAATGGAGAACAGGCTTTAATTGCAATCAATACAGGATTGGATATGCAGCTTACAGGGCTTGAAAATATTAATGTTAAAGGAGCATTGCTTGGACTTTCTAGAAAAAGAATTCAAGAAATTACGGAAGGTGTTATTGAATTTGCTGAAATTGGTGATTTCTTATATCAACCCGTTAAGAAATATTCAAGTGGGATGAAATCAAGATTAGGTTTTTCAATTTCTCTTTATTTAAATCCTGATATTATCATTGTCGATGAAGCTTTATCGGTTGGGGATAAAGGATTTGCTCAAAAGTGCTTAGATAAAATGAATGAACTTAAAGATCAAGGAAAAACAATTGTCTTTATTTCTCACTCTTTGCCACAAGTAAGAGGATTCTGTCAAAAGGCTATGTGGATTGAAGGTGGACGTTTAAAAGAATATGGTGACGTTGAAGAAGTATGTGATGAGTATGCCGAATATGTTGATTTTTATAATAGTTTAAAGAAAAAAGAAAAGAAAAAATTAAATGATGAAAAATTTGCAAGTCGAATTGTTCAAAATCCTAAAATTGGTTTTTGGGAAAAATTATTAGATAAAATGAAAAGATAGGAGAGATAGGATGAAGAAAGTTATCACATATGGAACATTTGATTTGTTTCATGTAGGTCATTTAAATATTTTAAAAAGAGCAAAAGCTTTAGGCGATTATTTAATTGTTGCGGTAAGTAGTGACGCTTTTAATGCACAAAAAGGTAAGAAAGCTTATCATAGTGATCAAGATCGTATGGCTATTTTAAAAGCTATTAAATATGTAGATGAAGTTATTTTAGAAGAATCATGGGATCAAAAAATAAAAGATGTTCAAGAACATGATGTTGATGTTTTTGTTATGGGTGATGATTGGAAAGGCCAATTTGATTTCTTAAAAGATTATTGTGAAGTAGTTTATTTACCTCGTACAGAAGGTATTTCTACAACTAAAATCAAAGATGATTTAAAAGATAAATTATAATAAAGGAGAGTTGTATGAAAATTAGTGTGATTGTCCCTTATGAAGGATATTATCAATATTTAAAAGATTGTTTAGAAAGTTTAAGTGAACAAGAAAATGTTGAAATTGAAACATTATTAGTGGGAAGTCAAGATGACCAAAAATTTCAACAATTAGTAGACACATATAAAGATAAAATATCTTTGAATGTTATTCCTTGTTCAATAGAAGAAGGCGTTGCTAAAAAAAGAAATCTTGGTTTAGAAAATGCAACAGGAGATTATATTTATTTCATTGATAGTGATGATTATATTATGCCTCAAACATTATCTTGTTTGCTTCAAGATGCTATGCAAAAAGATTTAGATTTAGTTGTTGGTAGAAGATGGATCACATGGTTTAAAAAACAAGTTTTTGAAACCATGGGTGATGAAAAAAATGAAGAATTAAATTTGAAGGATAAAGATGATGATCGTAATCATAAATTCTTAGAAAAAGATTATTCTGACATAGATGATAGTGATGAACAAAGAAGAATTGATTTATTAATTAGAGCGAAAAAAGGGATTCGAAATATTTCAGTTTTAAATATTTTAATTAAGCGTACTTTAATTGAAGAAAATCATTTACGTTTTAATGAAGATTTCATTTATTATAGTGATTTACCTTTTGTAGAAGGACTTGTTATGTATGGTCATAAGATAGATTTCAATGACAAAACACT
Organism: Faecalibacillus sp. MSK20_93; assembly: GCF_020589945.1. Classification (NCBI taxonomy): domain Bacteria; kingdom Bacillati; phylum Bacillota; class Erysipelotrichia; order Erysipelotrichales; family Coprobacillaceae; genus Faecalibacillus; species Faecalibacillus sp. MSK20_93. Next base: position 101,306 of record NZ_JAJDKA010000001.1, read on the forward strand.
CTATGCAAAAAGAAAACATAATGATCCAATCAATACACCAGCTTTGTCGCAAATTAAAGATGAAACTAAATTTGATGAATTTATTAATGTCTATAAGTATGCTATTTCTTTAGTAGATAAAGAAAGTAGAATTCGTTATTATTTAGATTCTAAAATGATTAAATATTATAGTAATTTCTTTGCTAAGAAAATTAGACGATCTAAAGATGATTTTTGGAGAGATGAAAGATTTGATCAAATGTCTATTTTAATGCAGGATGTAAGAGATGATTTATTGAAAAATATGTCTCATTATCAAAGAAAGATGGTGAAACTTGCTAGAAATCATGATCTACAACAAACACAAAAAGTGATTGCTAAACATCTTGCTAAAAATAAGATGAAAAAGATATTAAAAAATAAAAATGAAATTAATAAGTATTTATATCGTCATAAATATATCAATGAACCAATTGAAGAAAATTGGATCATGTTTGAAACTTTTATGGGTAAAAGTTATGCGGATTCACCAAAGTATATTTATGAATATTTAGCTAAAAATTATCCAGGAAAATATAAATTTATTTGGGTTTTAAATGATCCTAAAGAAAAACTGCCTTATGAAGGAATCATTGTTAAAAGATTTACGAAGAAATATGCTTATTATTTAGCTAAATCTAAATATTTTGTTTTTAATATCAGACAACCTTTATGGTTTAGAAAAAGAGAAGGTCAAGTTTTCTTAGAAACATGGCATGGAACACCACTTAAACGTTTAGCTTTTGATCAAGAAGAGGTGACTGCAGCTTCTCCAACTTATAAATCTCAATTTTATCGTCAAAAACAAGAATGGGATTATTTAATTGCAGCAAATAAATTTTCAAGTGATATTTTTAAAAGTTGTTTTATGTATACCAATGGAACAATGCTAGAAATTGGTTATCCTCGTAATGATTTATTGTATGCACCAAATAAAGATCAAATTGCATTAGATTTGAAAAAGAAACTTCATATTCCATTAGATAAGAAAACAATTTTATATGCACCAACATGGAGAGATGATGAATACTATGGGAAAGGGCAATATAAATTTAAGTTGAAATTAGATTTAGAAATGATGAAAGAAGAGTTAGGAGATGAATATGTCATCCTACTTAGAACACATCATTATATTGCAGATGCGTTAGATGTTACAGGAGTTGAAGATTTTGCTTATAATTTATCTAAATATGATGATATTACTGAAATTTATTTAATTTCTGATATTTGTATTACAGATTATTCAAGTGTTTTCTTTGATTATGCTAACTTAAAAAGACCAATGTTATTCTATACTTATGATATAGATAAATATCGTGATGTTTTAAGAGGTTTCTATATTGATATGGAAAAAGAACTTCCTGGTCCACTAGTTTATTCGACTAAAGAAGTAATTGATCAAATTAAACATCTTGATGAAATGAATCAAAAATATGCTCAACGTTATGAAGTATTCTATGATAAATTCTGTTCTATCGATGATGGAAATGCTTCACAAAGAGCAGTTGAAGCAGTTTTTAAATAAGGGGGTTACCCCTTATTTTTATAAGGAGGTTTAAAATGATTAGATTAATAAAAAATATCTTGGGTAAAACAATTAAGTTTATTTATCGAATAACTTATAAGTTAATACCAACTCATAAAAAAACAGTCTTGTTTATTGCTTTTCATGGTAGGGGATATAGTGATAATCCTAGAGCTATTTATGAATATATGAGACAACAAGATCAATTTAAAGATTATCGTTTTATATGGGCTATTAAGCACCATAAAAAGAAAAACATTTCTATTGAAAATGCTAAAGTGATTGAATATTTTTCAATTCCTTATTTCTTTTATCTTGCAAGAAGTCAATATTGGATTGCTAATTGTAAATTACCAATGTATGTTTTAAAAAAGAAAAATCAAATATATTTACAAACTTGGCATGGAACACCGCTTAAAAAATTGGCTTTTGATATAGAAGTTCCTGAAGGAACTACTTTTTATCGAAGTGGCATGAATGAAGAAATGATGCATGAAACATACGCACAAGATGTTAAAAAGTATAACTATATGATTTCTCCAAGTGCTTTTACAACTGAGATTTTCCAAAGTGCTTTTAGAATTAATAGAGAAAGATTAATTGAAACTGGCTATCCGCGAAATGATTTTTTAACAAACTATACAGAAGAAGATGTTTTAAATATTAAGAAAAAATTAGGAATTCCTCTTGATAAAAAGGTACTTCTTTATGCACCAACGTGGAGAGATAATTCTTATATAACCAAAGGGTATACTTTTAAATTAGAAGTTCACTTTGATAAATGGCAAAAAATATTAGGGGATGAATATGTTATTGTATTTAAACCTCATTATTTAATTGTTAATGATTTTGATATTGATCAATATCAAGGATTTGTTTATTTTGTAGAAGCTAATGAAGATATTTCTAATTTATATATTATTGCAGATGCTTTAGTTACTGATTATTCAAGTGTTTTCTTTGATTATGCTATTTTAAAAAGACCTATTTATTTCTATATGTATGATTTGATTCATTATCGAGATGAATTAAGAGGTTTTTATTTAGATGTTTATCATGATTTACCTGGAGATATTATTGAAGATGAAAATCAACTATTAGAAGAAATTAAAAAAGGTTACGATTATCAACGTTTAGATAAGTTTAATCAACGTTTTAATAATCATGAAGATGGTAAAGCTTCTAAACGAGTAGTTGATATTGTTTTTAAGTAGGTGCTAAGATGGGATTACAAAAATTAATATTAAATATTATTTTGGGATTTTTAAATATTTTTGTTAAGAGATTTAAAATAAAAGAAAATCAAGTTGCCTTTGTTTCTTTGGAATCTAAATATTTAGATTCTGATATGAAATTGATTTATGATGTTTTAAAACAAGATAAACAATTAAATCTCAAAAAAGTTGTTATTGAGTATGATCAACAAGGAATAAAACAAAACTTTTTATATATGCTTAATTGTATTCAACAGCTTTTTGTAATTAATACATCAAAAGTGGTTATTATAAGAGATAATAATTATGTTGTTTCTACGTTTAAAAGAGAAGGAGTTAATGTGATACAAGTATGGCATGCTTGTGGTGCGATAAAAAAATTTGGGAATGCACTTGCTAGAAAATATCCAATTAAAAATTATGATTATGTGATAGCAAATAGCTCTTATTGGAAAAAACCGTATAGTGAAGCTTTTTCTGTTAAAGAAGAAAATGTGGTTGTTACTGGTATGCCAAGGGTAGATTGTTTATTTGATGATAGTTATTTAAAAGCATCTAAAAATAAATTGTTAGCTAAGTATCCAATTTTGAAGGATAAAAAAATTATTTTATATGCTCCTACTTTTAGGGGAAATATTTACCAAGGTTTTTCAATGCTTCCATTTGATGGTGAAAAGTTAATAAATTCTTTTGATGAAAATACGTATCTCATTTATAAATTACATCCATTGTTAAAAAATGTTTGTCTTCCGCAACACCCTCGTATTATTGATATGTTTAATGAAGATACACATGAATTGTTTGCTTTAAGTGATCTCTTGATTTCAGATTTTTCATCGATTGTTTTTGATTATTCTATTTTAAATAAAACAATGTATTTTTATGTTCCAGATTTAAATGATTATTTAAAAGATGTTGGATGTTATGTAAATATAGATTTATTTCCAGGAAAGATTTGTAAAAATATTGATGAGTTGATTCAAGGAATACAAAAGAATGAAGCGGGAAATTTAGAAGCTTTTAAAAATACATTTTTTGAATATCAAGATGGTAAAAATACAAAACGTGTTGTTGAATTGATTTATGATATATTAAAAAAGTCTCTTTAATTAGAGACTTTTTAAATACGCTGTAACTTCAGTTAAATCTTTTAAAATTTTAAATGTTTTTTCTTCATATTGTTTTTCTGGATATTTCATATCAGGAATGCAAATTACTTTGATGTTTGCATCATAGCTTGCTTGAATTCCTGCTTCACTATCTTCTAAAACAATAGCTTCATCAACATTAACGCCAAGTTTTTGACAAGATTTTAAGAAAACTTCAGGATTTGGTTTTCCTTTAGTAACTTCGTCACCACAAATAGAATCATCGAAGAATTCTGTGATTTTAGCTTGTGCTAAAATTTTATCTACACGATCACGATTACTTGAAGTAGCAACGATTGTTTTATAATTATTATCTTTTAAATAATGTAATAATTCAACAAGTCCTTTTTTTACAGGAACTCCTTCTGTTTCAAAACGTTCAGCCATTAATTGATGTACATCTTGAATCACGTTTTCAATAGGAAAATCATTTCCATAAACATCATAAAATCTTTGATAGATTCCTTTAATAGGTTTCCCTAATAATGTTTTATAAAATTCTTCATCCATTGTTAAATTCATATCTTTTAATCTTTCTTGATAACATTCAAAAGTCACTCTTTCGCTATCAATCATTAAACCATCCATATCAAATATTATTGCTTTAATCATTTTAGTATCTCCTTTTTTTATTATTCGTGATATATCATAGCATAAATCAAGGTGTTAAAGAAGCAATTATCATAATTTGAAAAACGACTCATAAAATTCAATAGGAGGTTATTTTATGATTAGTAGGGGAGATATTTATTATGCTGATCTTTCACCGGTTATAGGAAGTGAACAGGGTGGAATAAGACCTGTTTTAGTATTACAAAATAATAAAGGAAATAAATTTTCAACAACTGTTATTGTTGCCCCAATTTCGTCAAAACTCACCAAAAATCCTATTCCCACGCATGTCATTATTCGTTGTGATTCTTTAGAAAAGAAATCTGTTATTTTACTTGAACAAATAAGGACGATTGACAAAGTTCGATTTCAAGAAAAATTAGGTACTTTAGATGATTATTTTATGAAGAAAGTAAATGAGGCTATTAAAACAAGTTTGGATTTAAAATAGTTTTCATCAAATATAATATTTGTTATAATGCCTTTATAGGATGGTGAAAGAAATGAATATATATGATATCAAAAATAAAGCAAATGAAGTATTAAGACAACCTAATCAGTTATTTAAGGTTATTTTATATGTTGGTATTATTCAAGCTTTATTTTCGGCTTTATCAGGATTATTTGATGGCATTTTAGGAAGTATTATAAGTTTAATTTTAAGTATTTTAACAGTTACTTTGGGACATGGAATTATTGTAGCGTCTTTAAAGGTTGTTAATAATAATGGAAATTTAGTTGATGAAAAAGAAGATTCACTTGTAGGAATTAAACGATTTGGTCAACTTTTTCCAACATATTTTTTGTATAGAGTTGTTGTTGCTTTAGCGGGTATTGTTGTAGGGGTTATTGGAATGCTTTTGATGTATACAATGATTACAGATGCACAATTTTCAAATTTATCTCAACTTGTTTTAATGTATGCTAATAAATCAACGATTTCTCAAGATGAAATTGTTAATATTGTTGCTTCATTATCAAATGTGTTTTCATTTGTTTTTATACTCGTAATTATTATTTCGATTTTATCTGTTTATTTATCATTAAAATTTGGATTATTTAACTACATTTTACAAAAATATAATTATACTGGATTAACAGCCTTAAAAGAATCCAGTCGCTTAATGAAAGGAAATAAATGGACTTTGTTTAAATTAGAATTTTCTTTCTTTGGATGGATGATTTTAGCTGGTTTGGTTTCAGGCGTTGTGGCAATGTTTGTAGAAACGATTATGCCTATTCCTTTTTTAGCAACATTTATAACAGGGGTTGTTTCTACTTTCTTTAGTGCTTATTTTTATGATGTAAAGCTTAATACATGTTTTGCTGTTTTCTATGAAGAATTAGATTATGCAGATAAAAATAGTGTTGAGCTATAGTTGAAGGGATGTTTATGATGACTGAAAGCTTTGCAGGAAAGATTAATGGAAAACAAAAAGCAATTGGATTTATTCTTTTATTTCCGTTATATTTATATGTCATACCAAGGTTTGCTAATTTTGGTATTTATCTTTTATTAAAGTATACAAATATTACAAGAGATACGACAATTTTAGGAATCTACTTAAATTTGATTTGTTCATTATTGAGTTTTGTTTTGGTTGTATGGCTTTTAAAAGATTTTTTGATAGATAATATAAAAAGATTTAAGGAACATTTTACAGATAATTTTGTTTATTCTATTACAATTGGTATTGTAATGATTTATGGAATTTCAATTGTTGCTAATATGATTATTAATTTTGTATTGGGTGGAGGATCAAATGATTCTGCCAATCAATTATTATTTGAAGATTATCTAAATAATGGTGCCTTATTGATGGCTTTTCAATCGGTTGTTTTAGCACCTATATTAGAAGAACTTTTATTTAGAGGACTTGTTTTTAGAAGTCTTAGAGATAAAAGTAAATGGTTAGCTATTTTTGCAAGTTCATTCTTATTTGGCTTTTTACACATTTATTCTGCTTTATTTGCTGGTGATCTATCGCAACTAATTTATTTGCTTTCCTATGGTGGAATGGGGTTTGCTTTTTCCTATGCTTATGAAAAAAGAAAAACAATTTGTGTACCTATTTTAATGCATATGATCAATAATTTGGTTGCCATTATATTATTAGTTTTTATGTAAAACTCCGTATAGGAGTTTTTTATACTTTTATACCTTTTATTAGATAAGACCATGTTTTTTTACCAACGATGCCATCTACTTTTAAATTTCTATTATTTTGAAATTTCTTAACAGCTTTTTCGGTATTGATACCAAAGATACCATCAATTTTTAAGTTGAATCCTACAAAGTTAAGGCGTTCTTGAATGAGTCTTGTAATTTTTCCTTGGGCACCTCTTTTAACAGTAGGATACGTGCGAAAGCCTTGTTTTTTAATTTCTTGATTTAAACGTTGCAACCAAGTATCTTCTAAAACAATATGATTTGAAGAAATAATTGTAGAAAATGGAAAATGGGTTCCTGGGCAATCTGTAGAAGCAACATCTTTATGTCTTTTAATGCTAGAAAGGTGATATTTATTTTTTATATAAGAAACTAAATCAATTAAGGCATTGAGTTGTAAAGGATTCATTTCTTCTTTCATGAAATCTCCTTCAGCACAAATACCGATTGAATCATGATTTGCACCTTTAGCATGCGCTCCGATTGTATCTTCAGGTCTACCTTGATAAATCGTACCATCTTTTCTTACTAAGAAATGATATCCAATTCCACTCCAACCTTTTTTTAAATGCCACTGATGGATATCTTCTACACTACATGTTTTTGCTTGTGCATGATGCAAAATAATTTTATTTGTTTTATTTCTTTTGAACAATGGAGAAGCCCAGTTGTATTTTTTACGAATGATTTGCATAGTTCACCTCCCTATAGTACTTATATGCTTAAGATATAAGATGATATAGGTAAAATAAAAAATAGTTTATTAAAACTATTTTTGTACAAAGGTAATTACATCATTAGGTTGACAATCAAGAATCAAACATAATTTTTCAAGAGTGAGAGCTGTAATATTACTATTCTTTTTTAATCTGTCTAAAGTTTTATGATCAATACCACTTTTTAGAAGAACATATTGAGAAATCTGCTTTTCTTCCATTGTATGCCATAACGGTGAATAATCAATCATTGTTATGTCCTCCTTATATGTATAATTATATAGAATTATTCTTGCAAAAATATTGTGAACATATACACAATAACGTATAATATGATTTAGGTGATCAAAAATGGCAATGTATACTTTAAAAGGGATTGGTGAAATATCAACAGATGCTTTTGATGAAAAAATTACTTTAAGAAATCTATTACAACATTTTAGTTTTTATGATTTTATTATTGTAGATACAAAACAAAATATTCTTTTTCAATATAATTCAAATGATGATTGGTTTCATAATCTAATTAGTTTAAAGAAGTTTTATAATCAAGAAGTTATTACAGTATATAAAAAAGAAAATCATTTTTATATTTCAATAGATTTTTAAGAAATTTAATGATTTTCCTTGATTTTAAAAATAGATTGTATTAGAATATCATTGTTATCTCTCCGTAGCTCAGTTGGTAGAGCATCTGACTCTTAATCAGAGGGTCCACGGTTCGAGACCGTGCGGGGAGACCAATTGATAAAATGGCTTAAACACTAGGTTTTACTAGAGGTTTGAGCTTTTTTTATATCTTGTTTTAGAAACTTTGCTTGGTTAAACTAGGGTATATTAGGTTGAACTAAAAGTGTGCAAAAAAATGAAATATAATCTTATAACAAAATATTTAATGAAAAAAATGTAATTCTAAGTGAAAGTTCTACATTTTTTTATCATATATTTAATAAAATGTATGCTATAATTACAAAAGGGAGGGTGATTTTATGTTTTATAGTCAAACATGTGAAAATATAAAATTAATTATTTTTACGTTAGATGGTGGCTTATTAGATCTCAATAGACTAAGATATAATTATTATCGAAGTACATGTGAAACCTATCATAAAGTTGCTACTCGTGAAGATTTTTCTAAAATGCTTGGAAATATGAATACGATGTATGATCATTCTTTACTGTCTGATTATATTTCTGCTAAAGATTTTAATAGAATGGTTGAAAAGGATTTATTTGAATATATTAAATTAAAACCTAATATTAAAAGAGAAGGCGTTGATGAGTTGATTCAATATTGTAAACAAAAAGATATCAAGATTGCAGTATATACGACTCATAAAACAAAAAGAGCTATTCAATATTTACAACTTGCAAAGATCTATGAAAAAATTGATTTTTTAATTGGTGGAGATTCACGACTTAAACCTTTACCTGAAGTGGATGTTTTAGAGGTGACATGCCAACAAATGAACATTGATCCTTCTCATACAATGGTGGTTGCTAATTTTGAATCAATGGTTGAAGCGGCTAATCATTTACTTGCAAATGTTATTTACATGCCAGATTTAGTGCCGGCCAGTGATAAGATCAAGGCCAGTGTTTATAAAATGACTAAAAATCATTTAGAAATTATGAATATGTTTTTATTTTCTAAGTATGATTCTGTGGAATTGTTTTCACCGCTTCTTGGAATGAATGCACAAATGGATTTAGAAACTTTGACACATACTCGAAATCAATTATTGGATAAATATAAAGATGATGAGCAATTAATTGCATTGGTTAATAGAACATATGATTATTTCAATGAAATCTTATCAAAACAATTTTTAATTAATGAGTTAGAAAAACAAGAAACAAAGAGATTTTCATTTGATGATGAACAAAATGATAACGTTCAAGAGGTTCATGATAAATTTAATGATGTTGTTTTAGAACAAGAGCAAGAAGATGAAATTTTACCTGATGAACAGGATGATACGTTTCTATTTTCTAAGGCATCTTCTTTGGATCCCCAAAGAATGAGTGAATTAATGGATATTATAAATGGAGATGCCGTAGATGAAAAAAGTCATGAAGAGAATAAAACAAATGAAGAAAATAAAAATAATACGATAGAACAAGAACATTGGTTAAATAAAGTAATTGATGTTGTTTATAATTTATTGATTTCGGTTATTATTGTATTTTTTGCTTTAATTGTACAAATTTTATTTCAAGGAAATTCTTCTAAACTTTCACAAATTATCAATATGATAATCGATGGTTATGTAGGAATTATAAATTTTATTTTTGGTGTGTTGTTTGATATTTTACATAGTTTTATAAGTGTAATACCATCATATAAAATGTTTGTTTATCATAATTCATCGCTATCATCAATGGCAGTAATTGCGTTATTGGCTATTATTTCAAATTTTATTTTAATAACTTTAATTAAGAAAATTGTTCAAATGTTGAAAAAAGACTAAAAATTAGTCTTTTTTTTAAAAAACTATTTACAAATGTAAAATTAGATGATATTATAAATGGGCACTGATGTGATGGAGACATACTCAAGAGGCTGAAGAGGCGCCCCTGCTAAGGGTGTAGGTCGGGAAACTGGCGCGAGGGTTCAAATCCCTCTGTCTCCGCCATTTTATTTGGTCTGGTAGTTCAGTTGGTTAGAATGCCGCCCTGTCACGGCGGAGGTCGCGGGTTCGAGTCCCGTCCAGACCGCCAAATAAAAAATAAACTGCTTATACAGCAGTTTTTATTTTATATATTTATCATTGTATGCTTTCATAATAGCGATGATTGTTTTAGAATCATGGATTTCATTATTCATGATTTTTTTATAGGCTTCATCTATTGGCATAGAGATAACGTCTATAAATTCATCTTCATCTCCTTCAAGGGGATTTTCAACTTTAAATAGACCTTTTGCTTCATATAAATGAATAACTTCATCACAATATCCTGTTGTTGGATATATTTCATTAATAAGTTCCATGGATTTACAACTATAACCAGTTTCTTCTTCCAATTCTCTTTTACCGGCAGGCCCTGCTTCTTCACCTAATTCTAATTTACCAGCAGGAATTTCTAAAGTATCTTTATTGTAGGCATATCTAAATTGTTTGACGAGCAAGATACAATCATCGACGACTGCTAAAATACCTACACCGCCATGATGTCTTACGATTTCTCTTGTTGCGAGCCTTTTGTTAGGACATTCTACCTGATCTTTATAGACTTTGATGATTTTTCCATCGTAGATTATTTCACTTTTAACTTTTTTTTCCATCTTTTTTACCTCGTTTATATTTTATAATTCTATTATACGTTATTTTGAAATGAATAAAATAAAAAAAGTATGCGGGGGTGCATACTTTTTTTTCATCTATTATTTACGTAAGGATGATAATAGGGGGATGTTAGAGTGAATGCGTTTCACTTAACAAATATATTATAACACGTTTATTTTTAATGTAAAGGGTTTCATAAAAATAAAAGATAACTTTAGCTTAGTCTATGTTATAATGACGTTGGTGATAGAAATGAAAAAAATAGTAATTAAAGAAAATGATGCAAATCAAAGAATCGATAAATATTTAAAAAAATTATTATGTAATGCACCTAGTAATTTTATATATAAGATGTTTAGAAAAAAAGATATTAAAATTAATGGTAAAAAAGTAAATGAAAAATATATTCTACAAAAAGATGATATTTTAGAAATGTTCCTTTATGATGATAAATTTAATGAATTTACAAAAGAAAAAGATATTTATGATTTAAAAAGAGAATTTAAAGTATTATATGAAGATCAAAATATTTTAATTGTTGATAAACCAGTAGGTTTATTAGTTCATGGGGATGCTAAAGAAAATGTAAATACGCTTTCTCATCAAGTTTTAAGTTATTTAAAAGAAAAAGGTGAATTGGATGTAGGCAGAGAGAGTACCTTTACTCCAGGACCAGTCCATCGTTTAGATCGTAATACAAGTGGGATCGTTATTTTTGGAAAGACTTTAGCTGCTTTGCAGGATTTAAATGAAATGATGAAAAAACGACATCATATTGAAAAATCATATATGACGATTTGTAAAGGAAAGCTTACTAAACAACAAGAACTCGTAGGATATGTTAAAAAGATAGATAATGAAGATCGTGTACGTTTTGTTAAAAAAGATGATAAAGATGCTCTAATGATGAAAACAATTGTAAAGCCAATCAGAACTACAAATGATTTTTCTTTAGTTGAAGTTAAAATTATTACAGGAAGAATGCATCAAATAAGAATACATTTATCAAGTATTGATCATCCAGTTATAGGTGATCGTAAATATGGTGATTTTGCTTTAAATAAACAAATGAAACAACAATTTGGATTAAATAATCAACTTTTACATGCCTATAAAATTAATTTTGTTGATCCGTTTGGTTCACTTAGTTATCTAAAAGGGAAAAAAATTATTTGTCCTAAGCCAACACAATTTAAAAAAATTGAAAAAAGTTTATTTGAAAGCGTTCTCTAAATACATATTTTATTGTATAATTTAGCTATAGTTTTAGGAGGAAATAGAATGAAATATTATATCGGTATCGATTTAGGTGGAACAAATGTAAGAACACTATTAGTAGATGAAAATGGTGAATCTTATAGTGAAGTTAAAGGACCTACTGAATGTCAAAATGGTCCGGATTATGTATGTGATAAGATAATAAAACAAATCGAATCATTAGATACATCTGTATGTGGTGGTTTGCAAGGTGTTGAAGGTATTGGAATTGGTGCTCCAGGGCCAGTAGATACAGAACTTGGTATCATGATTATGGCAAGTAACTTACCAGGATTTGAAAACTATCCAATTTGTCATAAATTAAAAGAAAAATTTGGATTACCAACTTTTATTGATAATGATGCCAATGTTGCAGGTTTAGCGGAAGCTATATTAGGTGCAGGAAAAGATTATAAAACAAATTATTTTATTACTTGTTCAACTGGTGTTGGTGGAGCATTTGTTGTTGATAAAAAATTAGTATCTGGTGGTAGAGGTCACGCTGGTGAAATTGGAAACATGATTCTTGTACCAGGTGGTTATAAACAAGGTGCTTTAAATCCAGGAGCTGTTGAAGGAGAAATTTCTGGTACTGCTCTTACAAGAAAAGGAAAAGAAGCTAAAGGCGATTTAGTAAAACATGCAGGTGATGTTTTCAAATTAGCTGCTGAAGGAGATGAAGCTTGTCAAAAAATTGCTGAAGAATTTATTGATGGTTTCTCTACATTACTTGCTAATGTTGCTCATACTGTAGATCCACATTGTTTTGTATTAGGTGGAGGAGTTTTCAAATCTAAAGCTTATTTCTGGGATGAACTTGAAAAAAGATTTAATAGTAAAATTCATGTAGGTATGAGAAATCATATTCCTCTATTATTTAAAGAAATTGATGATTGTGGTGCAATCGGTGCTGCCATGTTACCAATGTCTCAATTAGATTAATAAGAAATAGCCCCTTAAAGGGGCTATTATTGTGTCTTATTGTTTTACTTTAATTTTGTTTTTGATATAATACACGAGAAGGAGGACGATTATGAAAAAAAGAGTCGTTTTAGGATTAAGTGGAGGTGTTGACTCTGCTGTAGCAGCTTATTTACTTAAACAACAAGGATATGAAGTTATTGGCGTATTTATGCGAAACTGGGATAGCCAATTAAATAATGATATTTTAGGTAATCCCACAAATGATAACGATATTTGTCCTCAAGAACAAGATTATAATGATGCTAAAGCAGTAGCTAAACATCTTGGAATAGAAATTAGAAGAGTCGATTTTATTAAAGAATATTGGGATAAAGTTTTTACGTATTTTATTGATGAATATGCTAAAGGAAGAACACCAAATCCTGATATTTTATGTAACAAACATATTAAATTCAAAGCGTTTTTAGAATACGCTGAAGAACTTAATGCAGATTTTATCGCAACAGGACATTATGCGCGTGTTGAACATCATGAAGGTAAAGATTCAGTGATGTTAAAAGGAATTGATCAAAATAAAGATCAAACATACTTTTTATGTCAACTTAATCAAAAGCAATTACAAGCTTCTTTATTTCCTTTAGGAAATATTACAAAACAAAAAGTTAGAAAAATTGCTGAAGAATTAGATTTACCGGTAGCTCATAAAAAAGATAGTACAGGAATTTGTTTTATTGGAGAAAGAGACTTTAAACAATTCTTACAAAATTATATTCCAGCAAAACCTGGAAAGATGGTTGATATTCAAACTGGTAAAGTGATTGGTGATCATATTGGAATTATGTACTATACGATTGGTCAAAGAAAAGGTTTAGGTATTGGTGGTTCAGGTGACGCTTGGTTTGTTGTTGGGAAAAACTATGATAAAAATATTTTATATATTTGTCAAGGGAACCAAAATGATTGGTTAATGTCTACAGGTGCTTTAATTACAGATGTTAACTGGATACCAAGTATTAAACCTCAAGAAGCTATTAAATGTAATACAAAGTTTAGATATCGTCAAAAAGATAATCCAGTAACTCTCACTTTTATTGATGAAAATACTGTAAAATTAGAATTCGATCAACCTGTTAAATCTGTAACTCCAGGACAAGCAGCTGTTTTCTACGATGGAGATGTTTGTTTAGGTGGAGGAACGATTGAAAAAGTCTATAAAGACGGAAAAGAGATTGAATATCTATAATGTTAAAATATACAGGATATATTAGAAAGATTCGCTATTATAGCGAATCTTCTCATTATATAGTTGCATTATTAGAAGTAGAGGAAGATCAGGAACTTTTGACCATGAATGGTTATATGTCAAATTTTAATGATTATGATAAATATGCTTTTTATGGTGATTTTGAAATTCATCCTAAATATGGTCAACAATTTAAGTTGGATCATTATGAAATAGTTTTAAGTACAGATGAAGAAGAAATTATTAAATATTTATCAAGTCCCTTATTTAAAGGAATTGGTCCTACACAAGCAAAATACATTGTTGATGCATTAGGAGAAAATGCACTTTCTTTAATCAAAGAAGATAAACATCATTTAGATTTAGTTAAAGGAATGACAGTGGCTAAAAGAGAACTTATTTATGAAGTATTGACTTCTAATGATTATGATCAAGAAGTCACACAATTCTTTATGGGACATGGTATTTCTTTAAGACATATTGGTATTATTCAAGAAACTTATAAAGAAAAAACATTAGAAATTTTACAAAATCATCCATATCAATTAGTAGAAGACATTGATGGTATTGGTTTTAAAACAGCAGATGAACTTGCTTTAAAAACAGGAGGAACTTTAGATAACCCAGATCGTTTGAAAGCAGGGGTTATTTATAGTATTAAACAAAGTTGTTTTTCATCAGGAAGTACATATGTACTTTATGATGAAATAAAAAAAGCTTTTCATAAAATTATTTATCATATTGATGATGAGGTTTTTGATGAATATCTCAATACTTTAGTAGAAGAAGGAAGAGTCATCAAAGAAGGAGAATATTATTATGATGAAGAGCTTTATGAAAGTGAAGAAATCATTGCAAATTTTTTACACAAAATAAATGATTATCCAGAAGAATTTTATGATGAAAATGAATTAGAAAGACTGCTTGATAACTATCAGGATAAATTTGGTATTGTCTATTCAACAAAACAAAAAGAAGCAATCGAATACTTTTTAAAATATCCAATGATGATTTTAACCGGAGGACCAGGAACGGGGAAAACAACGGTTGTTAAAGCGCTGATTCAAATCTATCGAACACTTTATCCAGAAGATGCAATTTCTCTGGTAGCACCTACAGGAAGAGCAGCGAAAAGATTAAGTGAATTAACAGGTTTGGATGCTTGTACGATTCATCGAGAACTTAAATGGGATTTACATAAAAATTCATTTGCGATGAATCGAAATAATCCTTTAAGTAGTCAAGTTTTAATTATTGATGAGTTTTCGATGGTTGATAGCTTACTTTTATCTAAATTGTTTGATGCAAGCAGACGTGTTCATAAAGTGTTGTTTATTGGTGATTATCATCAACTTCCTTCAGTAGCACCAGGAAATGTTTTAAAAGATTTTATTGAAAGTCAATTAAAAGTTATTGAATTAGATGAGATTTATCGTCAATCAAAAGATTCAGGAATTGTGCAATTGGCACATCAATTAATTCATCAAGAAGTGAATGATTTATCATTGTTTGAACAATATAAAGATATTCATTTTTATAATAGTACCAATTTTGAAATTATTAAAAATGTGACAACAATTGTAAAAAAAGCAATAGAAAATGGCTATGATCAAAATGATATACAAGTTTTAGCACCAATTTATCAAGGTGTCGCAGGAATCAATGCTTTAAATTTGGCTTTACAGGAAATTTTTAATCCTAAGAATCATCAAGAAGAATATCGTATTGGACAGAAAGTTTATCGAGAAGGAGATAAGATCTTACAGTTAAAGAATAGACCAGATGATGATATTTATAATGGTGATATAGGTGTTTTAGTTGAAATTAACCGTAAAGATGGTTTTGAATATTTAGAAGATACGCTTATTGTTGATTATGATGGTAATTTAGTCGAATATACATCAAAAGATTTTATGACTTTTACATTGGCTTATTGTATGTCAATTCATAAAGCTCAAGGAAATGAGTTTAAAATTGTTATTATGCCTGTTTTAAATGATTATTATATTATGCTTAAAAGAAATTTGATTTATACAGGTCTAACAAGAGCTAAACAAGCCTTATTTATTTTAGGTAATCCACAAGCTTTTCTTTATGGTATAAAAAATATTTCTGATAGTAAAAGAAAAACAACATTAGTAAGTAAAATCAATCAAAATAAAAATGTTGAAACATATGAAGAATCTTCATATAATCAAGAACTTAAACAAAATATTACAGATTTTTTAAATGATGATGAAACTGTATAATTTTATAAAATAAAGACATACTCAAATAGAGGTGATAAAATGAAACGCAATAATATTATTATGGCATTAACTCTTACATCATTAGCACTTCTATTTAGTGAAACTGAATGTGGTTGCCATGTTATGGAAACAATTAAAGAAAAAATGTAAGATATTGAAATACTTTTGTATTTCGTGTATAATGCAAATAAATCGTTGAAAAAGATCAGTACTATATAGAATATTTTAGAGAGAACATGGTGGGTGAAAATGTTTATAGGATATATAGGAAAGCTACTTTGGAGAGTAATTAATGATTACCGTAGAACTGCGTTAAAGTTTAATTAAGGGCATGTATTTTTACATGAACTAGGATGGTACCGCGATAAAGTCGTTCCTAGATAAGGACGGCTTTTTATATTGTCAAAAAAGGAGAAAAGAAATGAAACAATTAACAGGAAATCAAGTTAGACAAATGTTCTTGGATTATTTCAAATCTAAAGGACATATGATCGAACCAGGTGCATCACTTATTCCTCATAACGATCCAACTTTATTATGGATCAATGCAGGAGTTGCTGCACTAAAAAAATATTTTGATGGTAGTGAAAAACCAGCATGTAATCGTATTGCGAATGCACAAAAATCAATTCGTACAAACGATATTGAAAATGTTGGTAAAACAGCAAGACATCATACTTTCTTTGAAATGTTAGGAAACTTCTCAATTGGAGATTATTTCAAAGAAGAAGCGATTCCATTTGCTTGGGAATTTTTAACAAGTCCAGAATGGATTGGTTTTGATAAAGAAAAATTATATGTTACTGTTTATACAGATGATGAAGATGCTTATCGTATTTGGACAGAAGTATGTCATGTAGATCCAAGTCATATTTTAAAAACATATGAAAACTTCTGGGAAATTGGAGAAGGTCCAGGTGGTCCTGACTCAGAAATTTTCTATGACCGTGGAGAAAAATATGATCCTGAAGGTTTAGGAGAAAAATTATTCTTCGAAGAAATGGAAAATGATCGTTATATTGAAGTATGGAACGTTGTTTTCTCTCAATATGATTGTAATCCAGCGATTGATCGTAAAGAATATAAAGAACTTCCACAAAAAAATATTGATACTGGTATGGGACTTGAAAGATTAGTAAGTATTATTCAAGGTGGAGAAACAAACTTTGATACTGATTTATTCTTACCAATCATTCATGCTACTGAAAAATTAGCCAATGTTTCTTATGAAGAAAATAAAATGGCTTACCGTGTTATTGCTGACCATATTCGTACTGTAACTTTTGCTTTAGCTGATGGAGCAATGTTTGATAATGCGGGTAGAGGGTATGTTTTAAGACGTATTTTAAGACGTGCTGTTCGTTATGGTAAACAAATTGGTATTGAAAAAGCATTTATGTATGATCTAGTACCATTAGTTTGTGATATGATGAAAGATTTCTATGATTATTTACCAGAAAAACAAGATTTTATTTCAACAATGGTAAAAAAAGAAGAAGAAGCTTTCCATAAAACATTATTAAATGGTGAAAAATTATTAAAATCATTAATTGATAAAAATGAAAATGGAGAAATCAGTGGAAAAGATGCTTTCAAACTTTATGATACATATGGTTTCCCATTTGAATTAACATTAGAAATCGCTGAAGAATCAAATTTAACAGTTAATGAAGAAGAATTTAAAGAAGAATTAAAAATTCAACAAGAAAGATCTCGTGCATCACGTGATAACAATGAATCAATGGCAAGTCAAAAACTTGATTTAATGGCTTTTGTTGAACCTTCTACATTTGTTTATGATCCTACACCAATCCAAGGAAAAGTTATTGGATTATTCAAAGATGGTGTTAAAACAGATGAAATCACTGATAAAGGAGAAGTTATCTTTGATACAACTCCATTCTACGCAGAAATGGGTGGACAATGTGGTGATACTGGATCATTAGATAATGAGACAACACATGCAAATGTTGTTAATACTTTAAATGCACCAAATAAACAACATATGCATTTTGTTGAAGTAAAAGAAGGTGCTATTCATTTAGGTGATACTTTTACATTATCAATTGATCAACAAAAACGTCGTCAAATTACAGCAAACCATAGTGCAACACATATTTTACAAAAAGCTTTACAAGAAACTTTAGGTGATCATATCAGCCAAGCAGGTTCTTATGTTGATGATAAAATTTTAAGATTTGACTTTACTCATTTTGAAAAAATTTCTGCTGAATTATTAAAAGAAATTGAAGAAAAAGTTAATCAAATTGTTTTTGAAGGACGTCCTGTTGTTATTAAAAATATGACAAAAGAAGAAGCTTTAGCATCAGGGGCAATGGCTTTATTTGATGAAAAATACGGAGATGTTGTTCGTGTTGTCAACATTGGAGATTACTCTATTGAATTATGTGGTGGTTGCCATGTTTTAAACAGTTCTGAAATTGGTTTATTTAAAATCGTTAGTGAAGAATCTGTAGGTAGTGGAATTAGACGTATTGTGGCACAAAGCGGTTTAGCTGCTTATAATGCAATGGTTCATGAAAAAGAAACAGTAGATACAATTGCTTCAACATTAAATCTTAAAAATAGAAAAGATGTTGTAAACAAAGTAGAAGCATTAAAAGAGGAATTAAAAGAAGCTAAAGTAGAAGTTGAACAATTATCAGCTAAATTAAATGCAATTCAAGCCGCTTCAAAAGCAAATGATATTGAAGAAATCAATGGAGTTAAAGTTCTTTATGTTGAAGAACAATTAGAAAATGCCAAAGCAAAACAATTAACATTTGATTTTAGAGATCAATTAGAAAGTGGAATCGTTGTTTTAGTTTCAAAATATGAAGAAAAATGTTCGTACTTTGTTTCTGTGTCAAAAGATTTAGTTGGTCAATATAAAGCAGGAAATATCATTAAAGCAATCAATGAAGTTGTTGATGGTCGTGGTGGTGGAAAACCTGACTTTGCTCAAGGTGGATGTGCTATCAATGATAATATTTCTAAAATCAAAGGTGCTTTAAAAAATATTTTGTAATTTAATACAGTATAAGGTATAATATATATTATAGAAAAGAGGGTGAGTTAGATGGAAGATTTAACAAAAACAAGAGTATTTAGTTCAGAAGATATGCGTAGAGAAATGATACGCAGTAATCTTAAAACAGTTATCAATGCTTTAAATGAAAGAGGATACAATGCTGTACATCAAATCGCGGGTTATCTCATATCTAATGATCCTGCATACATCTCTTCTCATAAAAATGCAAGAAATATTATTCAACAAGTTGAAAGAGATGAAATTATTGAAGAATTAGTAAAATCTTATTTGGAGAAAGAATAATGAAAAAAGTATTAGGTCTTGATTTAGGGTCTAGAACTTGTGGTATTGCCATGTCAGACATTCTAGGAATGATTGCTCATGGTGTTGAAACGTTTCGTTTTAAACCTGATGATTATTTAACATGTGCAAAACATGTTAAAGAAATTGTTGAAGAAAATGAGATTGAAACGATTGTTTTAGGTTTACCAAAACATATGAATGGTGATATTGGTGAAAGAGGACAAATTTCAATTGAATTTAAAAAACAATTAGAAGAAATGATTGAAGGAATCAATGTGATCTTAGTTGACGAGAGATTAACAACGGTAGTTGCTGAAAATCAACTTCTTTTTGCGGATGTATCAAGAAAGAAAAGAAAACAGGTAATTGATAAAATGGCGGCAGTTGCTATTTTACAAGGTTACTTAGATAGAGGATAAGTTATGGATGAAAATACAATTGTTGTAACTGATGAATTAGGAAACGAAGTAGAGTATGAAATTTTATTTACATTTGAAAATGAAGAAAATGGACATCAATATGTTGTTTACTTCGATCCTGAAAAAGATGAACCAGAAGCACAAGCAGCAATCTTTGATGATGAAGGTGGACTATTTCCAATTGAAACTCCTGAAGAATGGGAATTAGTTGAAGAAGTTTTCCAATCATTTGTTTCAGAAGAAGATGAAGATGAAACTGAATATTGTGAAGGAGAAGATGAAGATTGTAATTCATAAAAGCTAATGAAAATTAGCTTTTTCCTTTTTTAGACATGAACAGTTCATAGAAGGAAATTAGAATAATCAATGAGGTGAAAGAAATGGCATTTAATTTATTTGGAGGAAAAAGAAGAATTACGAAAGGTTTTTTTGCTAATTCTTTAGGAAATAAACAAACAAGAGGAATCTATACATTTCAAATCGATGTGGAAAATGGAGAGTTGATATTTAAAAAATATTTTATAACACCAACGGATCCAGTTTATGCATTCAATTATGGACGCTTTTCATGTATTACTTATAGAAATAGAACAGGTTCTGTAGATGATGGAGGAATTTGTTCTTATGCAGCAACTGCTGAAACATTAGCACTTGCTTCACGTGTGACAGATAAAGGAAAGACATATGTGCATGCTTGTGCAAATGGTGATGTAGAAACTGCTGATAAAGTATTCTGTGTTGATTATTTTAATAGTGAAATTTCGGTAATTTCTATTATTAAGAAAAAACTTGTAAAATGTATTTCTCATTTTAAGTTGAATGGAAGTGGAAAAGATCCTGTTAAACAAGCACAACCATATCCTACATATGTGAGCTTTTTACCAGATGAAGATAAACTTTATGTTGTTTGTTTAGGGTTAGATCAAGTATGTTTCTTTGATGTTGGTGAAGATGGAACATTAACATTAGATAATGTACATACATTACAATTAGAACCAGGTTGTGGTCCTAAAAAAATGATTTTTAATCAAAAAGGTGATCGTGCTTATGTAATGAATGAATTAAACAGCACAATTTGTGTTTATAAATATGATCATTTAAACTTTGAATTAATTCAAACAATCGATAGTTATCCAAAAGATGATGATCCTGAACTTGTAAGTTCTTTGAGTGATATTAAATTTAATAGTGATGATAGTCATTTATATGCAATTAATAAAGGACATGATTCTCTTGTGTTGTTCGAAGTCAATGAAGATGGAACTCTTACATATATTGACTTTGAAGATACTTCTTATGATCCAGTAGATATGCTTGTTTATAATGAGGAAGGAAATGAATGGATCGTTGTGGCTTGTCAAAAAGGTGGAATTGTTGAATCTTATCGTTTTGGTAAGGAAAAAGGTGGACAAGTTTATGAAACTGAATATAGCTGTATGGTAAATGAACCTGTTTGCTTAACACCATTTATTAATAATTTCTAAGGCAATTTATTTGCCTTTTTTCTTTGGTTGAATATCGACAAAAAATAACATATAATGATACAAGGTGAGGATTCAACATGGAAAAAAAGAAATTAGATATGAAGATTAAAATAGTATTAGGTATTATTATTTTTATTGTTGTTTTATTTATTGGAAGTTTTGTATATTATAAGCAAGGAATCAAGGCTACGTCTTCTAAAAATAAGGAAGTGATCGTCACTATTCCTAAAGGTAGTAGTGGAAATGATATTATTAAAATATTAGATAAAAATAAACTTATAAAAAGTTCTACATGTGCCAAAATATATTTAAAAATGAATCAACATGATTTTAAAAGTAATGTTTATATTTTAAATAAAAAAATGGATTTAAAAACAATTTTTAAAGCAATTGAAGGAAAAGATAAAAAATATATTTCTAATACTAAAATAACAGTTTTAGATGGACAAACAATTCCTGAATATGCTTCTATTATTTCTAAACAAACAGGAATAGATTATAATGAGATCATTCAAAAATGGACAGATCAAACATATCTTCAAAAGTTAATTAAAAAATATTGGTTTTTAACAGATGATATTTTAAATGATGGTATTTATTATCCATTGGAAGGATATTTAGCACCAGAAACTTATTTTCTAACACAAGAAGATACGATTGAAAGTATTACAAAAATGATGTTAGATCAAACACAAAAACATCTAGAAAAATATAAAACACAAATATTAGATTTTAAAGTGAACTCACAACCATTAACAGTTCACCAATTTATGACATTATCATCTATTGTTCAAAGAGAATCACCAGTCAATGACGAAGATAGGCAACTTGTTTGTGGTGTTTTAATTAATCGTTTAAATAAACAAATGCCATTACAATGTGATGTCACTGTTAATTATGGGAATCAAGAAGTAAAAATTGATGTTAAACATACAGATTTAAATAAAGATACAAAATATAATACATATAAATATAATGGTTTACCTGTTGGTCCTATTAGTTCAATTTCAACAGGAATTATAAAAAATGTTTTAAATTATAAGGAAAGTGAGTATTATTATTTCTTTGCAACACAAGATGGAAAAGTTTTATATGCGAAAACATATCAAGAACATCAAGCAAATGTAAATAGTAATAAGTGGTATTAAAATGAAGTATTTTGATGAAATAGAAAAAAGTGCAAGAGAAAGAAATATTCCAGTCATGGAAAAAGAGGGTTTGGAATTTTTAATACAAACATTCAATGAACATCAATGTCATCGCTGTCTTGAAATTGGCAGTGCCATTGGTTATTCAGCAATGATGATGGTTTCAAATATAGATGATTTTGTAGTTGAAACAATTGAATTAGATGATGCACGTTATCTTGAAGCTATTCAAAACATTAAAGAACAACAATTAGAAGATCAAATAGAAATCCACCATGATGATGCATTAACATTTGATATCAATGATTTAAAATACCAAGAATTTGATTGTTTATTTATTGATGCAGCGAAAGCACAATATCAAAAATTCTTTGAAAAATACATGCCTTTAGTTCAAAAAAATGGAATTTGCATTGTTGATAATCTAGATTTTCATGGGATGATTTTTGATATTGATCATATTAAAAATAGAAACACAAAACAACTTGTTAAAAAAATTAAAAGATTTAAAGATTGGATTTTCAATCATGAAGAATATCAAGTCACTTATTATGGTGTAGGTGATGGAATTTGTGTAATAAAAAGGAAGTGAAATAAGTGTCATTAATAATTAATATAAATAGTTTATCATATCTTTATGATTATTTGGATTTAGGTGTCCATGATTTTATTGTAGGAACAAATCAATTTTCATGTCGACAAGCTTTAACAGTTGATTATATAGAATTAAAAGAAATAAAGGAAAAATATCCAATGATTCGTTTATTTGTTTTAGTTAATGCGTTAGTTGAACAAAAATATTTAGATGATTTAAAGAATCATTTAGATAAATTAAATGAATGTCAAATAGATGGGATTATTTTTCAAGATTTTGGAGTTTTACAAATTTGTAATGAAAAAGGATATTCATTTGAAAAAATCTATGATCCAGAAACATTAAATACAAATCATCTCACATTATCTGTTTTAAAAGAACAAGGAATAGATGGCGCTTTTCTAGCAAGAGAAATCCCGCTAAAAGAAAAACAAATGATTGGACAAAATTGTAAATTAAAAACAATGGTTCAAGTACATGGGGTTGAATATATGGCTTATTCAAAAAGAAAGTTATTGTCTAATTATAAAGAGTATACACATCTTGATTTTAATGTAGATAAAGAGGCACAAATTGAAATCAAAGCCAATGGTGTAGAGGACCATTGTCATATTTATGAAGATCAATATGGAACCCACATTACTTCAACTAATCAAATGTGTGCACTAGATGTTCTTAATCAATTCAATGATTTTGATTATTTATATATTGATGGTCAATATATAAATGAAACAGATTTATTAGAAATTACACATCTTTATATACAAGCTATAGAAGCAATTAAAAATCAAACATACAATAAAGAATCAATAGAGTTGATGCAATTACTTTATCGTTTAACACCAAATGTTCATTACTACCATAGTTTTTTATTTGATTCAACGGTTTATAAAATTTCTGATGTAAGAAAGAGAGAAGAAAATGAGAGAAGTTAGTCAAGTTATTAATGGAAAAAGAGTCATTGTTAAAAAGCCAGAGTTACTTGCGCCAGCAGGTAATTTAGAAAAACTAAAAGTAGCTATTTTATATGGTGCAGATGCAGTTTTTATAGGTGGAAAAGAGTTTTCTTTACGCTCAAGTGCTTCTAACTTTTCTTTAGAAGACATTCAAGAAGCTGTAGAATTTGCCCATACACATCATGCGGCTATCCATGTAACATGTAATATTATTTTACATGAAGACAATTTAAAGGGATTAGAAGAATATCTTTTAAAGCTAGATGAAATTGGAGTAGATGCAATTATTGTAGCAGATCCTTATATTATGTCTTTAGCAAAAAAATTGCATTTAAAATTAGAAGTCCATGTTTCTACTCAACTATCTACTATGAATACCAGTGCGATTCGTTTTTATGAAAATTTAGGTGTTGATCGTGTCGTTTTTGCAAGAGAAGTAGATTATCAAGATCTAAAAGAAGTAAGAGAAAAGGTTGATATTGATTTAGAGTATTTCATTCATG
Source organism: Faecalibacillus sp. MSK20_93 (assembly GCF_020589945.1). Taxonomy (NCBI): domain Bacteria; kingdom Bacillati; phylum Bacillota; class Erysipelotrichia; order Erysipelotrichales; family Coprobacillaceae; genus Faecalibacillus; species Faecalibacillus sp. MSK20_93. The sequence continues at coordinate 126,108 of NZ_JAJDKA010000001.1, forward strand.
GAGCTATGTGTATCCATTATTCTGGAAGATGTATGTTATCTAATTATTTTTCAAGAAGAGATGCCAATCGTGGAGGATGTTCGCAATCTTGTCGATGGTATTATGATATTTTTGAAAAAGATCAACAGTTAAATCATGATGAAATTGTTCCTTTTAGTATGTCAAGTAAAGATATGTCTTTAGTAGATGAATTACCTAAACTTATTGAATTAGGGATTGATTCTTTTAAGATAGAAGGAAGAATGAAGTCATTGCATTATATTGCAACTGTTGTATCTACTTATCGTAAATTGATTGATACGTATTGCGATGATCCTGAAAACTTTGATAAAAATGGTTATCGAAAAGAAATAGAAAAGGCAGCCAATCGCGCTTTATGTACAGGCTTCTTTAAAGATGTTCCAAACAGTGATTATCAACTTTATAATCAAAGAGATGAGCATCCTACACAAGATTTTTGTGCGCGTGTATTAAGTTATGATGTAGATAAACATGAAGTTATGATTGAACAAAGAAATTATTTTAAAGTGGGAGATCAAATTGAATTTTTCTCACCACATCATGAAAATGTTTTAATTGAAGTTAAAGAAATATACAATGAAGATAGAGAATCAGTTGAAGTAGCAAATCATCCAATGGAAATTCTTTATTTAAAATGTGAGCAACCATTGTCTGAATTTGATATGGGAAGGAAGGTTTTAACAAATGAAAAATAGTATTATTATTGGTATTGCTGGAGGAAGTGCTTCAGGAAAGACATCTATTTCTAGACAAGTGTATGAATTTTTTAAAGGAAGTCATACAACATGTATTATTAAACAAGATGATTATTATAAAGATCAAAGTCATCTTTCTTTTGAAGAAAGAGTTAAAACAAACTACGATCATCCTTTTGCTTTTGATAATGATTTACTTGTAGAACAATTAAAACAATTAAAAGAAGGAAAATCAATTTCTAAACCTACATATGATTATACTCAACATACAAGAAGTGATGTTGTTGAAACAATTACACCAAGAGATGTTTATATTTTAGAAGGATTATTTGTTTTATATGATGAAAAAATTAGAGATTTATGTGATATTCTTGTCTTTGTAGATACAGATGCTGATATTCGTTTTATTCGTCGTTTAAAACGTGATATTGAAGAAAGAGGACGTTCTATTGATTCAGTATGTAATCAATATTTAGAAACAGTAAGACCAATGCATGAACAATTCGTTGAACCTTCAAAAAAATATGCACATATCATTATCCCTGAAGGGGGAAATAATACAGTAGCCATCGATCTTTTAATTACTAAGATTTCAAGTGTTATTGATGCTAAGGAGTAAAAGATGTATTGTACAAATTGTGGTCGAAAAATTAAAGATGGAGAACGTTATTGCCCTTATTGTGGAACGAAAACATTTAATGAATATGAATTTAATCAACATAGAGTAGATTATGCAATTTCTAGACGTAGTATTCCAATGTGTATTATTTTATCAATTGTTACGTTTGGAATTTATGGACTTTATTGGCTTTATTGTCTTGCCAGTGATGTCAATACACTTACTGGAGAAGAAGATTCTTCAGGTTTTAAAGTCTTGATTTTAAGTATTATTACTTTAGGTTTATATGAACTTTATTGGTTGTATAAAGTTGGAGAGAGATTAAGTGATTTTCAAACTTATCAAGGAGAAATGGTAGATAATTATCGTGCTCTTGTTTATTTGATTTTAGGAATATTTGGATTAAATATTGTAGCAAGAGCACTTATTCAAAATGATTTGAATAAATATGCTTATGATTCATAAAAATAGACTAGATATTTAGATATAAATATGCTATATTATTGATTACGAGGTGACTTAAAATGGATAAAGATAAAGTATTACTTACGAAATCTGGTGTAGAAAAACTTGAAGAAGAAAGAGATAATTTAATTAATGTTGAAAGACCTAGAGTCATTGAAGAATTACAATTAGCTCGTTCTCAAGGTGACTTATCAGAAAACGCTGATTATGATGCAGCTAGAGATAAACAAGCTCAAATCGAACAAAGAATTAAAGAAATTGAATATATGCTTCAAAATGCAGAAATCATTTCTGAAGAACAAATGGATTTAAATGTTGTTAAACCTGGGACAACAGTTACAATTTTAGATTTATCTTTAGATGATCCTGAAGAAGAAAAATATACAATTGTAGGTTCTTTCGAAACTGATCCTGTTAATGGTAAGATTTCAAATGAATCACCACTTGCTAAAGCACTTATTGGTCATGGAGTTAATGAAATCGTGACTGTTGGGGTTGCTGAAGCATATGATGTAAAAATTGTAGATATTGAATTTACTGCATAAAACAACAAGTTATTGTTGTTTTTTCTTTATATAATAAAGTAAATAATAAATAATAAAAACAAATAAAGGTTTTATTAAAATTTGAATATTTATATCTTTTAAATGAAATATAAATTGAATAATTAAATAAGTCATTGAAAGGGTCATTCCGTGGATCAATGGCTTTTCTTTTACCATTTTATAAAAAATAAAAGTGAAAACAACTAAGATAAGATAACTAAAAAAAGTAATCAGTAATTGATAAATAAAAGATGAAACATGCATAAAAGAAAAAAGAATAGCCATAATAAAACTAATGATTAAATAACTTACAAATAAAAATGCATAAGATAATAAATAAGGCATTAACTTTCTTTTCATAGAAACCTCCTAATAGAGAATATGAAAAAAAAGAGTAAGTAGAACGGAGAACATATGTTTAAAATATTTATCATTAGTATTTTTATGTATATCTATCTAACAGTTTTACTTAGGCTTTTTGGAAAAAAAGAATTTAGTCAACTCAATGTTTTTGATTTTGTTGTTTTTTTAGTGATTTCTGAAATCACGACAATGTCTTTAGAAACACAAGATTTGTCTGTTTTAGATAGTGTGATAGCCACACTGACACTCATTATTTTAGATAGAATAGAATCTTTTATTACGATGCGTTCAAAAAAATTGAGAGATTTTTTTGAAGGAAGACCGTGTTATATCATTTATAGAGGAAAGATACAATATCAAAATATGAAAAAATTACGCTATAGTATAGATGATTTATGTCATCATTTAAGAGTAAGTGATATCGATAGTGTTTCTAAAGTGGATTTTGCTATTCTAGAAACAAATGGTTCTTTATCGGTTATTCCAAAACAAGAAAGTCAAACACTTTTACCTGATGCATTGATCAGTGATGGCTGTATTAATCAAGAAGCACTTCAAATTTTAAATAAAGATGAAGCGTGGTTGAAAAATGAATTAAAGAAAAAACACATTTCTTATATAGAAGATGTGCTTTATTGTGTTTTAGAAAAAAAGGGTCTTTATGTGATAAAAAAATAACTATCCAAACATAATATCCAACATCATCATGATCATAAATCCTACCATAAAACTCATCGTACCAACATCTACTTCTTTTAAGGCATTTGCTTCAGGAATCAGTTCTTCGATACAAACAAACATCATCGCTCCAGCTGCAAAGCTTAAAGCAAAAGGGAGAATGCTACTAAAAAGTTGAGCAAATAAAAAACCTAAAAGTGCACTTGGAATTTCTACAAGGGCAGAATATTGACCATACATCATTGCTTTAAAACGTGAGATACCACTTTCATGTAAAGGTAAAGAAATGGCCGTACCTTCAGGAAAGTTTTGGATACCAATACCAATAGATAAAATAAGGGCAGGAACAAGATTAGTTTTAACGCTTGCAATGGCAATTCCAACCGCTAAACCTTCGGGAATATTGTGTAAGGTCATTGCTAGTAATAAAAGTTTATTTTTAGAAAGAGTATTTGTAGGACCTTCTTTTTGATGAGAAATAATATGTTCATGGGGAAGAAATTTATCACATAATCTTAAAAATAAGCCACCGCTAAAAAAGACAAGTGGAATCAAAAAAAGTAAAAGTAGATGATCTTCAACTTGTTGGATTGCTGGAAGAAGCAATGAAAAGAAAGTAGCAGCAATCATAATACCAGCAGCTAAACCTAAAGCAATACTGACAAGTTTTTGACTTTTACTTTTAACAAAATAAACAAGACTTGACCCTAAAAAAGTCATGAGCCAGTTAAAAATAGAAAGTACTAAAGCAAGTAAAAAAAGTTGTGAATTTGATAACATAAAAGACCTCCATAGTATCCTATGAAGGTCTTATCATTTCATCTAGGCTTATCTATTAATAAAGTCATAGTCACTATCATCAATAGTTACTAAAATTGCTTTTTCAGTTAATCTTTGTTTTTTACTATCATAAGTAGGTAAAACAGTATAATTAACACGAATATTTCTTTCTACTTCTTCGTCGTAAGCAAAATCTGCTTGTCTAAAGAAGATAGGATCATGATCATAAACAGAAATATTACCAAATTGATTTTGTTCATTGTAATAAACAACTTTACCTGATTTACGAGTAACTAAACTATCAAGATGTGACATGATTAAGTCATACATTTCATCATATAAACTACTTGAATCTTTACCTTGATATTTTACATCGATTGTAAAGTCACATTCTTTTTGATTTTCATTACATAATGCTTTAATAAATGAATGAACCACTTTAATTAATAATTCATTACCACTATTTTCAACAGCTTCATTTAATCTTTGATATAAAGGAAGTTGTTCAAGGGCATAACCTTTTTCAAAGAATTCATAAAGTAAATAAGCATTTGCTTCTTTTACTTTACCAACAGTAGCATTTGTTTTATATAAAACTTCGTAGAAGTTAACTCCTTTAATACGATTATGTAAAGAAATAAATTCTCTATTAGCTTCATCATATTCTTTTAATTCTAATAAAGCACATCCTCTATAATATTTGATCCATTGTAAAGCATTATAATGCCATTTAAGTGGTGTAGCTAATGCTTGATTTGCACATTCTACACATGCTTTATATTGTTTTGTTTCAAATAAAGCACGTACTTTTAATCTAAAGTATCTTTCTTTGAAAGATTCAAATTCTCTACCTTCGTTATTAACAAAAGGTTTATCAGATAATAATCTAACATCTAATTTATTAAGCATTTTGATCATTAAATCATAATTGATTGGAGTTTGATTTAATGCATATTTAATTGCTCTATTAATTGCTGGTTCAACAGGAGAATATTTTTCTTGTTTACAAATACCTAAAATATCTTCAAGGATATCAAAGAATAAACTTTCTTTTTCTTTTATTTTTTCATCATCAATATTAATAAACTTATTATATAAAGCATACCCATATTGATTAATATATCCTTTTAAAGAAGGAGCCATTTGTAAAAATGTATTTCCTACTTCAATTGCATCATCATTTCTACCATTGTTTTTTAATAATTTAATAAAATCATTTGCTTCAAATTCATTGAAAGAAGCAGCATCTTCATTGAATTTATTGAAATATCTTTCAATACTTTTTAATTCGTTTTCGTTCATAAAATTCACCTCATGCATTATTATATCATTTATTTATCATGAATAACATAAAATGTTTTTAAAAACATTTTTTATATGCTATAATAATGCAGAAAATTAAGAGGTGAAAAAATGAGTAAACAAGTGTTTAGTACAGATTTTTACGGGAAAAATCTGACAGTAGAAGTAGGAGAATTAGCTAAACAAGCTAATGGTAGTGTTTTAGTAAGATATGATGATACAGTCATCTTATCAACAGCTGTTGCAGGGAAAGAACCAAAAAGTGTAGATTTCTTTCCACTAACAGTTACATATGAAGAAAAATTATATTCTGTAGGTAAAATTCCTGGAGGATTTCTAAAAAGAGAAGGACGTCCAAGTGAACATGGAACTTTAACTGCAAGAATGATTGATAGACCAATTCGTCCATTATTTGCAGACGGATTTAGAAATGAAGTACAAGTTGTTAATACTGTTTTATCAGTAGATCAACAAGCTTCTCCAGAAATGGCAGCAATGTTAGGGGCTTCTCTTGCATTATGTGTTTCTGATATTCCTTTCAATGGACCAATCGCAGGTGTTAATGTTGGTTTAATTGATGGAGAATTTACCATCAATGCTGGTCCAGAAGAAATGGAAAGAAGTTTAATCAATTTAGAAGTAGCTGGTACAAAAGATGCCATCAATATGGTTGAAGCAGATGCTAAAGAAGTTGATGAAGATACAATGTTAAATGCTTTAATGTTTGGACATGAAGCTATTAAAGAATTAATTGCTTTTGAAGAAAAAGTTGTTGAAGCATGTGGTAAAGAAAAAATTGAAATTCCATTATTTGAATTAGATGAAGCTTTAGTTCAAGAAATTACAGATTTATGTAATGATGAAATGGTTGCTGCTGTATCTATTCCAGGAAAACTTGAAAGATATGCAGCCATTGATGAAATCATGGATCGTGTAACTGCACAATATGATGAAAAAGAATATGCAGATGAAGAAACAAAAGAATCTGTGATGAAACAAGTTGGAATTATCTTACATGACTTAGAAAAAAATGAAGTAAGACGCTTAATTACGGAAGAAAAAATTAGACCAGATGGTCGTAAAATTGATGAAGTGCGTCCATTAAATGCACAAGTTGATTTATTACCAAGAGTTCATGGTTCTGCTTTATTTACAAGAGGTGAAACACAAGTTTTATCTGTATGTACATTAGGAGCTATGGGAGAAGTTCAAAAAATCGATGGTTTAGGATTAGAAGATCAAAAACGTTTCATGCATCATTATAACTTCCCACCATATTCAGTTGGTGAAACAGGAAGAATGGGTGCTCCTGGACGTCGTGAAATTGGACATGGTGCTTTAGGAGAAAGAGCTTTAGCACAAGTTATTCCAAGTGAAAAAGACTTCCCATATACAATCCGTGTTGTTTCGGAAGTCTTAGAATCAAATGGTTCAAGTTCACAAGCTTCAATCTGTGCATCATCAATGGCATTAATGGCTGCTGGTGTACCAATTTCAAATCCAGTTTCTGGGGTTGCGATGGGACTTGTTAAAAAAGGTGACGATTATACAATCTTAACTGATATCCAAGGTATGGAAGATCACTTAGGAGATATGGATTTCAAAGTAGCTGGTACTAAAAATGGTATTTGTGCTTTACAAATGGATATCAAAATTGATGGTATTACAAAAGAAATCTTACAAGAAGCTTTAGCACAAGCAAAAGTAGGACGTGCTCAAATCATGGATTGTATGTTAGGAGCTATTCCTGCACCACGTGATCATTTATCTAAATACGCACCAAAAATGCATGTTATGCATATTGATCCAGAACAAATTAGAGATGTTATTGGACGTGGTGGAGAAACAATTAATGAAATCATTGAAAAATCAAATGATGTTAAAATTGATATTGATCAAGACGGTACAGTGGTTATCTACCATAGTGATCAAGAAGCAATCGACACAGCTGTTTCTTTAATTGAAAGAATTGTTAAAAAAGCTGAAGTTGGTGAAATCTATGATGGAACAATTGCACGTGTAAATGATAATTATGCATTCGTTACTTTATTTGAAGGAACTGATGGATTCTTACATATTTCTGATTGGTCTTATGAAAGAACAAGCAAAATGCAAGATGTATGTAAGGTAGGAGATGTCATCAAAGTTAAAGTAACTAAAGTTGATGATAAAGGTAAAGTAAATGTTTCTAGAAAAGCTTTACTTCCAAAACCAGTTAAAAAAGAAGAAAAAAATGAAAAAAATGAAAAATAAAATCATACTTGCAAGTAGTTCTCCAAGAAGAAAAGAACTTTTCGATAAATATGGAATAGACTACACAGTAGATTTTGTAGAAACAGAAGAAGTGTTAGACGAAAGTTTAACACTTTTTAAAAGACTAGAAAACATTGCTTTACAAAAAGCCAAACCACTTCAAATAAAATATCCAAACAATATCATTGTCTCAGCAGATACCATGGTAACCTTCCAAGATGAAATGTTAGGAAAACCAAAAAATAGAGAAGACGCTAAAAGAATGCTTGAGTTGTTATCGAATAATAAACAAGTTGTTATTACAGCAGTATGTATCATTAAAGATCAACAAAGCACAACATTTACAGATGCAACAACTGTTACATTTAAAAAATTATCTGATCAAGAAATTGAAAATTATCTTGATACAAATGAATGGCAAGGCAAAGCGGGTGCTTATGCAATCCAAGGAGTTGCTTCAAAGTTTGCAGAAAAGATTGATGGAGATTTAGAAAATGTCATTGGAATGCCAATGTATAAAGTTATCAAATATTTAGAAGCTTAACAATATAACGCGTATATATCTTTATAAGATTAAAAGAGGCATAGAAATCTAATAATTTACGATAGATTTTATGCCTCTTTTTATTAAATAAATTTAAATTGTTTATTTATTTTTTTGTGTTTTTGTATAATATATTCTTGGTGTAATTAAACAAATTATAAATAGTATGAAATTAATTAAAAAATATAAAAGAAATGAAAAATGATATTTAAAATAATAAAGCGTATTTTGAAATAAAGAAACAATCATCTTCGATAACGGAATTCCTATAATTGTCAGTAGAACTAGAGATATTACAAAATAAATAATACCTTCTAAAGAAAGCAACTTATACAGTTGTTTTTTTGTCATTCCAATTGCTTCTAATGTAGCCAATTCTTTTTTTCTTGAATTGATATTCATGATAATAATATTAATAAAATTGAAAATTCCTAACATAAGTAAAATACATGCAAAAAGAATACCTACAAACATAAAGCAATTTATAATTGGTTGTAATTGCTTGATGGTGTTGATTTGACTTTTAAAAGTGATAGTACAGTTTTTAAAAATACTTAAAAGTTTTTCTTGAAGTTTTTCATTATTGACATTTTTAGTATTGATTTTTAATTCTTCATAAATTGGATCTATTTGTAATTTTTCAAGACCTTTTTCGCTCATATAAATGCAGATATGATCACTATCAGAAATCAAATAATTTTGGGCATCTTGTAGAAAATTAGAATCTTCTTTAAATAAATTTTCAATTTTATAATCGATAAGTTCACCGTTATTATTTTGTATTGAAAGGGAATCATTTATATACTTACGTGATACAGATGTATCTAAAAGATAGATGCTATCACCATTTAAAAATGATATGTTATCTGTTTTATTTGTTTTAGAAAAATGAGAAAGATCATCTTCATTTAAAAGAATGATAGTTGCTTTAAAATGATTGCTTTCTTTAGCAAAACTATTCTTCTTACCTAATTCTTTTTGCAAAAATTTAGATGAACCTGTAACTGTTGAATAAGCAGTTTTAACGATTTTTAATTCAGTTATTTCTTTTAAAGATTGTACTTTTGAGATTTCTTTATTGGTTATATCACTTTGCTTTCCTTCGTTATTTGGATTATTTGCCTCGATATTAAAAGAATAAGGCTGTTGTCTAGCAAAAAGAATATTATAATCTGGCTTTGAAATGGCAGAATAAATTGTTAAACAAGAAAATAATCCAATAAATAGTGAAAGTATAACAGAAATATTTCTTTTACCGTTTCCTAAAATATTTTTAATAGCGAGAGACAGTATGCGATTTTTTTTGAAAATAGAAAATGATCTATTTATATATGATGCATTACCTAGACCGTTATATCTAATTGCCTCAATAGGTGATATTTTGCTAGCAATCTTTGCCGGCTTTTTACTACTTACCCAAATAGTAAGTAAGACATAAATAATAACAATTAAAAACAAGAAAGGGCTAAATGAAACATTGCATGGAAAGATGTTTTCAATAGCTGATCCCGATATTAATCGCCGAAGTGTATAAGGTACTAAAAAATATGAAAATAGTGATGCAAACACTAATCCCATAGGAATTGCTAATAAAGCATAAAATAGTGTTTCTTTTTTTACAATCGATTTTATTTGTTTTGGGGTCGTTCCTATTGTTTTAAGTTGTCCATAAAAATAAATGTCATTATTGATAGACAGTTGCATAATATTATTGATAATAAAATATCCGCTTAATACAATTAGAATTGCTAGAAATGCACATGCTACAATAGACAACAAACCGTCTGTTTTATTTGCTAAAAGACCGAAACTATAGAGTTTTTGATTTTTTGCTAAGTTTAAGTCTTTATTTAATTGGGACATAATCTTATCAGCATCTTGGTGTTTATCTTTAAGAGAGACCATTGTGACTTGATAAAGAGACGAATGTGATTTAGCGTACATATTTGAAATAATAATATTTCCTATTTGATTAATTTCTTGATGATGATCTTTGAAATAAAAAGTTGCTGCAGCAACATTAGCACTTTTGGTTTTTTGATCTCGACCAATTAAATAATCAGTAAAAATAGCACTAATATTAAATCTTTGTTTTTGATGATTTATATTTAAGTAATATAATCACCAATTTTTTTGTTTTTATAACCTAATTTATTTAATGTCCATCTTGACAAAGCAATTTCATTTTTCTTTGTAGGATAATTTCCTTCAAATGAAGCAACTGTAGGCAAGATGTCTTCTTTCCATTCAATATCATCATAATTAGAAAGAACGATTTGACTATCTGAATAGGAATTTTCAAAATTAATACGACCATAATAGTGTTGATTACCAATATTTTTAATATAATCTAAATCATTTAATTTGTTTTTTTGTTTTTTAGTAAGATTCGTCATCATGATTTGACTTGTTGTCCCTGCACTTCGTAGATTATAGGTTTGATAATTGTCATAGTAACTGAATCCAATTGAAAAAATACTATAAATCATAAAAGTAACAAGAATGATAGAGACAAACATAAAAAGTGTTTTTGTTTTATTTTTTAATGTTGATAATGTGAGTTTATTGATTGCTTTTTTATTATTATTCATCATTGTTTTCACGCAACTTTCCGTCTTCAATTTTTATAATACGATCAGCTAATTGAGCAATATCCTCATTATGAGTAATCATGACGATTGTTTGTTTAAATAAATGACTTGTTCTTTTAATTAATCCTATAACTTCCTGAGTAGTTTTTGAGTCAAGATTTCCAGTGGGTTCGTCTGCAAGAATAATAGATGGTCTTGTTGCCAGCGCTCTAGCGATAGCAACACGTTGCTGTTGACCACCTGATAGTTTATTGGGATATATATTTTTTTTATCTTCTAGTTTTAAAACATGAAGTATTTCGTTTATAAAATCATATGGAATCTCATTACCATCAAGTTCAATAGGTAAAGTGATATTTTCTAAAACAGTGAGATTACCAATAAGATTATAATTTTGAAAAATGAAACCAATGTTTCTTCTTCTAAAAATAGCCAGTTCATCTTCATCCATTGATGTAATATCAATATTATTAATAAATACTTTTCCACTGGTAGGTTTATCTAATTCACCAAGTAAATTTAAAAGAGTAGATTTTCCACTACCAGAACTTCCAACAATTGCAATAAATTCATGATTGTTAATATTCAAGTTAATGTTATCCACAGCTTTTACAGTATAGTTATCCATTTTATAATATTTTTTTAAGTTTTTTGTTTTTACGATTTCCATAAGCACTCTCCTTTGATTATCTATATTCTACAAAATAAATATCACAAACTTGTTACAAAAAAGATAATGAATTAAAAAATTCATTATCTTTTTAAATAGATTGTAAAAGTCGAACCTTTTCCATATTCGGATTGAACAGTGATATAGCCTTCTTCTCTAGATAAGATTTCTCTTGTCAAATAGAGTCCAATACCAATACCATCTTCATCTTGCACTTCCTGTGCTCTATAAAATCTTTGGAAAATATTATTATAGTTTTCTTTTTTTATACCAATTCCTTGATCAGTAATTGTAATTTTAGAAAAGAAAGTATTTTTTGATATTTGAATTGTTATGGTTGTATTTTTATTTGAATATTTTATGCAATTTTCTAAAACATTAAAAATAGCTTCTTGAGTCCACTTTTCATCATATAGGGCAGAGATATGTGTATTTTTGGATAGTTCGATATTAATATGTTTTTTTTCAGCAAGTAAGAAAACATGATTAATGACTTCAATTAGAGTAGAATAAAGATCATTTTTTTCAATATTTAATTGAATGATATCTGTTTCTAATCGAGACATTTTAATAAGAGATTCCATTAGGAAATCAAGTTTATTAATTTGTTGATTAAGCATTATATGAAAGTCAATAGCTTCTTCTTTAGATAAATCATTACGTGCTAACAAATCGTTGTATATTTTAATGTTAGCTAAAGGTGTTTTTACTTGATGAGAAATATGAGTGACTAATGACTGAATTTCTTGTTTAGAATGGATTGTTTCTTCTTTTTCGATATCCAATTCTTGTTTATATTTATTAATTTGATGTAATAATTTTGAGTCAATCGTTTCTTCATATTCTTTATTGCTTTGAGTTGCTGTTTTATCAAAAGTATTAAAAATATAATGTGTTAAATGATTTATTTTTGATTTGAAAGAAAAAATGTTTAGATAGTGTATAAAAATACTTACTAATGCATTTAAGATGATTAAGCATTTTATTAAGATAGAATTTGTTGAAAGGAAAATGATTATTGAAATAGAAAATAAAAATAAAACATAAAGAGTTGCAATGATTTTATTCATCATGACACCACCTGTAACCTAGGCCATAAACAGTTTTAATATAATGGTGTTTATCATCTTCTATCTTATTTCTTAATCGAGATATATTAACAAGCAATGTATGCTCATCAACATAATTTTCATTTGAATCCCATATTTTTTCAATGATTGTTTCTTTTAAAATTATTTGATTTTGATTTTCTAAAAATAAAGATAATAATTTGAATTCTAGAGGTGTTAATTTGATTTCTTTATTATCGATTACTAATTTAGATGTATTCTTATCAAAAAATAGATGGTCATCTTTGTAGAAAGTGTTTTTTGTATTTCTTTTTAAAATAACATTTATTTTCTTGTGAAGAATTTCAATATTAAATGGTTTTGTTACATAATCTTCTGCGCCTAAATTAAAACCATGTAAAATAGCTGAATCCAAATCACAGGCAGATAAAATAAGAATAGGAATATTTGAATTGATAATTTTTATTTGTTCAATAAGATCAAAACCAGATAAATCAGGGAGATTGATATCTAAAATAATAAGATCAAGATTATTTTGAGAGAGTATGTCAAGTGCTTCTTGACCGCTAAAAGAAGATAATACATAAAATTTTTCTTTTTTAAAATAAACAGAGATTGCTTTATTTAAAGGTCTATCATCTTCAATTAATAAAATATTATACATTTTTCATCACCTGTTAATTAATTATCTATGTTATGACATGATTGTCAACTTATAGATTAACAAAAAAGATAAAAGATATTTTCATAAATAGAATCAATTGATAATAATCTTGTTTTTATTATGATATAATTAAGTAAATAGAAAAGGTTCAAAAAGGAGGAAAAATATTATGAATAATTTTGCAGAGATTGTAAGAGTAGGCATTATTGCAGGACTTGGCGTGGTTTTAATGATTATGGCTCTTTTAATAGCAAATGGGAACTCGTTTCTAACAAAAGGAATGAACAAGAAATATACAAATGAATCTGTTAGAGATTATTGTAAGAGTAATTGTTTAGGGCAAATTATTTTTGCTTTAGGTCTTATTTTAGAGGGAATCTTTTCTAAAGGAATATTTTATTATTTAGGAGTTGGATGTTTATTTTTTGGAGCAGTACTTATGGTAGCTGTTTCTAAGAAATTAGTAAAAAGAGTATAATAGCATGAAGATGAGAAATAAAATCTCATCTTTTTTATTTGAAAAAGAATGGCTAGATGAAAAAATATAAAATTATTTTTGTAATCCATTTTTTATAAAAAACACGTAATATCAAGGGATTCCACGCTTCGTAGACATATTCTCTAGATGGAATGTTGTATCTTTTAAAGAAAGTTTTTAGTATGATAGGTGTAAGGGAGTTGTTTATATGGATAGTAAAAAAATTGGAAAAGTAATTGCAAAGAGAAGAAAAGAAAAAGGAATGACTCAAGGGGAACTGGCAGAAAGATTATCTGTTTCTAATAAGACAATTTCTAAATGGGAAACCGGGGTAGGGTTACCCGATATTTCAATTCTTGTTGATCTTGCAAGTGTTCTTGATATAAGTGTTGATGATTTATTGAAGGGAAAAGAAAATAAAGTTCAAAATGCTCTATGTGAGAAAAACTTTTTAATAAAAAAGAAGTATTATAAAAAATATTTGAGAGATCATTTTTTTGAAAGTAAGGCTTATTGGCTATTCAATTTTATAGGAATTATGTTTATCTTAGGAGGTTTTGCTTTTTTACCACTTCAACAATATACTCATCATTATGTAGATATTCTTGGTAAAAGTTTTATTGTTTTAGGAATTATTCTCATATTATTTCCTTTTATGCAAATTTTTTGTAAAAGCAACTTTTTTAAAGAACATGAAGTCTTTTATACATTTAAAGATAATGGAATGACTTATCAAGAAAATGAAGAAGCTATTTTTTATAGTTTTCCACAATTTAAAAGAATTAATTATAAAGATTTTATACTTTTAAAGAAAAATCAAAAGATTTTATTCGTTGATCTTAATGATTTAGATCAATTAGAAAATGATATAGAAGAAACAAAAATTAAGAAGAGTTCATTTTTAATTTCTTTATTTACCAGTGTTATAGGTTGTTCATTATTGGTCTTACAACTTGGTTATTTAGTTATCTTAAAAAGATTTGGATTTGAATATATTCATTCAATGAATCAAATTATATTTAATCTCATTATTTTATGTTGTCTTTTCATTAATTATTGTCTAATTAAGAAAAAGAAGATTAAGATTCAATATGTTTTAATAGGCTGTTTAGGATTTGTTGTAATTTCTATTTTTGGATTTCAGTATTTTCAAAAAGATGAAGAAATTTCATCTTTTTCTTCAAATTTAAAAAACAGAGCTGTTTTAAAATATGATGATAATGACCACCGTTTGGACATTTACCATTATACTTATTTATGCTTTGCTAGAAAAAGTGATACTGTTTCTACAGAAATGAAAGGTTATCATGGAAAATGGCTTACGAATGATTGTTACGTTTTTACTTATAATAACGAAGAAAATCAAAAGAAAGTGTATGTATCTACTTTTGGCGATCGTGGTGATGGAATTTCATATTTTAATATTTTTCCTACATTGCAAGGGGAATGGTTTAATAAAAATAACGGTGAAACAAAAACATATCTTAAAGAAAATGCAGGACAATTAACTTTAAAAATAAAAAATAAAACGCAATATTTTGATGCAGATGAAACAAAACAAAATGGGACGATTGCTTTAACTTTATCTAAAGATGAAGAAGCTCAATATATTATTGCCTTAGATGAAAACTGTATTTTAAATGAAGATAATCTTTTAGATAAAAATGGGACAATTCAAATTTATAATCTTCAAAATGATTCAAGTGTAACTCTTTATTGCGGGACCTATAAAGAAGATAAAAAAGAACAAGAAGAAATTGATAATGACT
The DNA here is from genome assembly GCF_020589945.1 of Faecalibacillus sp. MSK20_93. Lineage (NCBI taxonomy): Bacteria > Bacillati > Bacillota > Erysipelotrichia > Erysipelotrichales > Coprobacillaceae > Faecalibacillus > Faecalibacillus sp. MSK20_93. The sequence goes on from NZ_JAJDKA010000001.1 coordinate 141,615, forward strand.
ATCGAAAACAAGCCAAAGAGCTTGTTAATAAAATGGTTGCTTATTTGAAAAAAGACTCAACATTACCTGATTTTGATGATAGAGAATCTCTTTTTAAAGTTCCTTCATCATCCAATGACTTTTATGTTGTGACAAGAGATGCCTATTTTCATTCTTTAAAATTATTTAAACAGGATGGAGCACAAGAAACGGGGCAAATTAAACAAATCAAAGTTTTAGCGGGAGATATTAATGATTTCTATGTTGAAATGACTTATACATCGACAATTACCTATTTAGGTGAAACGGAAACCATGGATATTACATATCATTATCGTATAAAAAAGGGAAAGGATTGTTATTTGGTAGCCTTTGTTGGTTATCGTGTACCAGGGGATATTGGTTTAGTAAAGTGTGATCCTGTTATTGAAAAAGACGTTTCAACAAATGAAGATTATGCATATTCTGTAGGAGGACAGTAGAAATGAAAGATAAAAAGAAATGGATCATTGGAATAAGTGCCTGTGTTTTACTGATAGTTTCTGTGTTTTTTGTGTTTAATCAAGGGAAAAGTAATGAACAAGTTGTTACAGAGTATTTTGAACTTTTAAAAAAGAAAGATTATAAACAAATGTATCAAATGTTAAATCCCAAAATAGTGTATACACCTACACAAAAATACTTTGTTGAAAAATATAAAGAATTTTATGAAGAAATTGATGCAAAAAATATTCAAATAAAAATCTTAGATGAACAAGATAGTGTCATTGAATATTTAATCTATATTGATACCCTTGCAGGAAGAATCACTTATCGAAATAAAGTAGGGGTCAAAGATGAACAAATCCAATTTAATAAAAATCTAATTATGGATGGGTATACTGATGGGTGCAAAATAAAAATAACAACATATAATCCTGAAAAAAGAGGACGTATTTTAGATAGAAATGGAAAAGTTCTTGCTGAAGATGGAAAAGGTTATTCTGTTGGACTTGTAAAAGGAAAACTAAATGGTGAAAATGATTATGGACAAATTGCACAGTATTTAGAAACAGATGTTGAAACCCTTCAAAAGAAAATGAGTGCATCTTGGATTAATGATGATTCTTTTGTACCTATCAAAACTGTTTCTGAAGCAACTAAAAACGATTTAATCAATAAGAATATTTTAGGTATCAACGGCGTTAAAATTTCGACAGTGAGTATTCGTACGTATCCTTACGATAAGGTGGCTTCACATATCGTAGGCTATGTTCAAAATGTTAATGCTGAAGATTTAAAAAAACATAAAAATGAAGGCTATAATTCGACTTCAGTCATTGGAAGAAATGGGATTGAAGCGGCTTATGAAGAAAAGCTAAAAGGAATCACATCTGGTAAAATTGAATTGGTTGATAAAAATGATAAAGTTATTAAAGAACTTTGTCATAAAGAAGTTAAAATGAGTCCACAAGATATTACACTAACAATTGATATTGATTTACAACAAAGCCTTTATAATGAATATCAAAATGATAAAAGTGCATCTGTTGCTCTCAATCCAAAAACAGGAGAAGTTTTAGCACTTGTATCAACACCATCCTATTCAAACAATGATTTTGTTTTAGGGCTTTCAACAGATAAATGGAATGCTTTAAATAATGATGTCAACCAACCATTGATGAGTCGTTATAAACAAACCTATACACCCGGTTCATCTATGAAACCTATTACAGCAGCTATTGGGTTAGAAACAAAGACGATTGATCCAAATAAGGATTTAGGGACTAAGGATAAATGGCAAAAAGATTCAAGTTGGGGTAATTATTATGTGACAACATTACATGCGCCTTCACCTAATAATTTAAAGAATGCAATCACGTATTCTGATAATGTTTACTTTGCAAGAAGTGCGTTGAATATTGGAAAAGAGAATTTATTTAAATATTATAAAAACTTAAAGATTGGTAAAAAGGTTACTTTTGAACTTGCTTTAAATAAAAGTCAGTATATCAATAAAAATCAAAAAGTAAGTGATCAATTAATTGCTGATAGTGGCTATGGTCAAGGACAAATTTTGATAAATCCACTTCAACTTGCAAGTATCTATAGTGCTTTTGTTAATAATGGATCAATCTATCAGCCACATATAGTTCAAGGACAAACAAAAACATGGATTAAAAATGTTTTTTCAAAAGAAACAACAAAAATAATAAAAGAAGATCTTATTAATGCCATTGCGGATGAAAATGGAACAGGACATGCCATCTATCATGATAATGTCATTCTTGCCGGAAAAACAGGAACGGCAGAAATCAAACAAAGTCAAAGCGATACGACAGGAACAGAACTTGGTTGGTTTACAGTCATGACGATAGATGAAAAACAACCTATTTTAATGACAACTGTCGTGGAAGATGTTAAAAATCGTGGTGGTAGTGGTTATGTTGTTGAACATACAAAAGCACCATTAGATTTATATTTATCTCAAGTAAGTGATTAACTAAATGAATGAAATTTCTAACGAAGTTTCATTCGTTTTTTAAAGAAGGGAAAAAATGGGAAAGTATCTTTTAAAGAAACTTGTGATTATTGAAACGCTTATGATTGGCATTGTTTCTTTATTTATAGTAATGAACTATTTTTCTAATAATACTATTTGGGATTTAATAATTCATGATGAACCTGAAGACGTATTACTTTATGAAAATAAGGATGCGACATCAAAAGCAAAGGTACAAATATATGAAAAATGGAGTTTGTCATTGTTTGATAGATATATCCGTGTAGATATTACCTTTAATAATTTAGAAACATATAGCTATTCAACAGTATGTTATGCAAGTGAAAATCTTGATTTTAATAATACTCAAGATGTAAATGTTAAATGGAAAAGGCATATTCCATCAATTTATATGAGGAATCATCCAACGATAACAATCAGGTCTATAATACAAAAGGAGTAGGTATGAAATATAAAGTAAAGTTATTTATTTTTGGTGTGGAAACATTTATGATATTTTGTATTGTTTCTACAATGATTTTTACCCGTATTTATAATGGCTCCTATTTTTTGATTTTTCATCAATTTGATAAACAAGAGCATCTTATTTTAAAAAAGAAAATAAGTAATCGTGATTCTATTGTTATTTTTGAAAGAGGAGAACCAGTATTCTTTGAAAAGAATCATCTAGAAATAAGATTGAGTAATAGAATTGATGTGATCGACATTGACATTGATAATGCAGGCAAACCTTTAACAAAAAAGAATATAGATATTAATCAAAGACAAGATTTTATTGAAATAACAATCCATAAAAATGATGGAAAGACAATAGTTTATAGTTTGATGAAATAATTAAAAATAAAGTGTCCAACACTTCACAATTCATTAAGAAATAATATATAATTTAGTAGAAATCATAGAAAGGATGGTAATTATATGAATGTTCAATCAGATTGTGAGTCATTATATATAAACTGTATAGAAGAATATAAAAAGAAATATAGTATAGATGATGAAAAGGTTTATGAATTATTTCATGAATATCATATTTTTGAAAATGTTCTCTTACAGCATGAATATTTACATCAAGTAAGTTTTGAAGAAGTATTTCAGTATATTGAAAAACTTATTAAACAAGATTCAAAAAAAATAACAGTGTATCATGGTAGTTGTTTTAAGTTTGATCAAATTGATTTGAACAAATCACATAATCGTAGAGATTTTGGTAAGGGATTTTATACAACAGTATTAATGTCTCAATCTAAAGAATGGGCTTATCGATTATCATTAAGAGAAAAAAAGAATAATTATTATGTATATGAATATTTGTTTGAGAAGAAAGATGATTTAAATATTAAATATTTTGATTCATTAAATGAAGAATGGTTAGAATTCATTAAAGAAAATAGAATTAAAGGCGGTTTACAACATCAATATGATGTTGTTATTGGACCAGTAGCAGACGACAATACAATGCAGACAGTACAATTATATATGTCTAATATTCTAACAGCAACAGAAGCAGTAGAAAGATTAAAATATAGTAAAGTTAATAATCAAGTTTCTTTTCATAGTGAAAAATCATTAAGTTGTTTACGATTTATAAGGAGGATGAAATACGATGCATGATATTTACTATTTTAATGGGCAAGATATTACGATGAATGTATGTATTCAAATTCATAGAGTTATTAATCTTATTCAGGAACAAGAAAAAATTGATTTTGAAGAAGCAACGGGAAGGTTTTATCGTTCTCAAACGTATAAAACACTTACTCAAGTTGAAAATGGTTTATGGGCAGAAAATGCTGAATATATTTTAGATCGTTATAACGAAGAAAAATAGGACTTCCTTAGAAGTCCTATTAGTCTTTTAAAGGCTCTAAATCATGATTATAAAGTTCAATGTTAACTTCTTCTACGGTTTGTTTTTTTAACAAACCATTTAATAGAATAAGATCTCTGGCATTATGTGGATATAAGTCACCTGCATTATTTAAAGATAATAAATGATTTGTTTCTTTTTGGGTTAAATTCATAGCAAGAGCTAATCGATAGATTTTATCCTTTGCATTTTTTCCTTTTTCGCCACGGATAATTTTATAAGCATAAGTTCTTTCTAATCCTGATTTTCGTATAATATCTGCTTCTTTTAAATGATATTTTTTAAACAAATGATGGATATATTCAGAAAAATCCATATCATGAATTTGTTTTAAAAGATCATCAATATCTGCTTCGTTTTTTAAAGAGTTTTCTATTTCTTCTGTTAAAATCATATCATCACCTAAAAATATGATATACTATATTTTACGGAGAGACAAGATATGATAGTTTTAGAATTAGAAGTTATTAAAGAAACAACCCAAAAAAGAATTACATTAGTAAGAGAATTAGATAAAAGAAATATTTATATAAAAAAAGAATTGAAAACATATAATAAAACAATTTGGGAAAAGTTAAAACAATTAGATATAGAAGGAATACCACATATTTATTCAATAGAAGAAAATGAAGACGGTTTAGAAATCATCGAAGAATATTTAGCTTGTCAAACATTATCTGATATTTTAGATGAACATACTTTTTCAAATTTAGAAGCTTATCAAATTATAAGACAATTATGTATTATTTTAGATGTATTGCATCAACAAGATCCACAAATTATTCATCGTGATATTAAACCCGAAAATATCTTTTATGATGGAAAACAAGTCTATCTTTTTGATTTTGATATAGCTAGAAATTATATTGAAAATCAAAAAAGAGATACTACGGTGTTAGGAAGTCAAGGTTATGCAGCTCCTGAACAATTTGGTTTTTATCAAACAGATATAAGAAGTGATATTTATTCTTTGGGAGTTTTATATCATGTTTTACTTACTAATAAGTTGCCTAGAGATTATGACTTACAAGGAATAGAAAAGAGAATAATTGATAAAATGATTGCTATTGATCCTCAAGGCAGATATCAAGATGTAAAAGAAATTATTAAAGATTTAGATCAATTATTTCATATTGAAAAAAAGAAAGAAAAGAAAATCAAACATCCTAATGCTTTACCGGGATTTAGAAGTGGTAAGCTTTGGAAGATGATTGTAGCGATTATGGGTTATCTTTTATTTATATGGATTTTAATAAGTTTTAAGATTAAAAATCAACCAATAAGTCAGTATCAGTATTTTGTTTATCGCTTGATTTTAATTTCTTGGTTTATTATAACACTTTTATTTTCTACAAACTATTTATCTGTTAGGGACTATTTACCTTATTATAAAAATCATGGGATTGTTGTTAAAGTTTTAACAACGATTATTTCTTGGCTTATTTTATTATTTATCTCTATTATTATTGGAACTCTTTTAATGTATTTTTAATTGTGCCCCGAGGGGGCACCTTTTTTTATGTCTTATAAGATAGATTATAGATGTAGTCTATTTCTAAGATAAGGAGGTTATGTATGGATATAGAAGAATACCAAAGTAAAGATATAGCTGGGAAGATTCTTTATTTAGCATCATTGTTTAAGGGGATAAAAGATCATTTGGATGTATTAAATGAAAGAGAAGAGTTTAATCAAGTTGAATCACAAATATTTACGATTTTAAATGATTTAGAATTAGGTATTCATGAATTATGTATTTTATATGAGATATTAGAAAAGGAATAGACAAAAAAGAAAGGAGAGGGAATATGAAAACTTGGAAATTAGTAGCAGGTATTTTATCAATTATTTTAAGTGTATTTGTTTTTTTTCAATCAGTATTAGTAGGGACTGCTAATACAATGTCAGCTAATGGAGAAGTAGGAGGAAGTGCTGGTGTTTTTGTCTCTATTTTTATGTTAGCAGGAGGAATTGTTTCAATTGCTGTAAGAAATAGTCAAAAAAATGGAGGAAATATTGCAGTTGTTATTTTATTTTTACTAGCAAGTTTTTTAGGTATAGGACTTGCTGGAAGTTTTAGTGATTTAAATGTTTGGGCAGGATGGTGTTTAATAAATGCTGTTCTAGCAATTATTTCAATTTTTAAACAAAATAAAGGAGTACAACAATGAAGAAAATAATCAAGATAGTTTTAGTTTTGTTTGTAACACTTACATTAGGAGCATGTGGAAGTAGTGAAGAAAAAGATACAAATAAACATACAAAAACAGAAGAAAAGAAAGAAGAAAAAATATATACGATAGGTGGAACTGTAACATATACTAAAAATAGTAAAGATTTGATTCATTTTACAGTTGATTCAGTAAGAAATACAGATGATCGTAATGAATTTGCAGATAGTCAACCAGAACAAGTCATTATCATACATTATTCTTATGAAAATATAGCAAATGAAGATGATATTTATTTTTCAAGTATTAACTTTAAAGTTATTGATGAAGGTGGAAATGTCTGTGAAACTTATCCAGCTTCTATAGATACTTATCCCCAAACAGCACCTATAGGGACAAAAAGTGAAGGGGAAGAGGCTTATGGTTTAAAGCAACAAAGTTCTAAGATTAAGTTGATTGTAGAATTGGATTATTCAGGAACAAAAGCTACTTATGAATTACCAATTCAATAAAATTAAGAAATAATAAGAAATAACTGTAAACGCTTACAAAAAAGTATTGTTTTTTCCTCTAGGTGAATTTATAATTATATAGTATGGAGGAAGAAAATTATGGGAAGTACTGTCAAAAAAATTGCATTATTATCTGGTGGAGGTGATTGTCCAGGGTTAAACGCTGTTATCCGTACAATTACTAAAACTGCAATCTCTAAATATGGTTATGAAGTGATTGGATTTGTTTATGGTTATAGAGGTTTATACCATAATAATTATGTAGAACTTACTGAAGAATCGGTAGAAGATATTTATAAAGAAGGAGGAACTATTTTATATAGTTCTAATAAAGATAATTTATTTGATTATTTAGTAGATGATGGTCATGGTGGAAAAGTAAAAAAAGATGTTTCTGATGTGGCTGTTGAAAACTTGAAAAAAGATGGTGTTGATGTTTTAGTTATTTTAGGTGGAGATGGAACGCTTACAAGTGCACGTGATTTTTCAAGAAAAGGTGTCAATGTTATTGGTGTACCTAAAACAATGGATAATGATTTAGCAAGTACAGATGTTACTTATGGATTTATTTCAGCAATGTCTGTAGGTACAGAATTTATTGATCGTTTACAAACAACAGCAAAATCACATCATCGTGTTATTTGTTGTGAATTAATGGGCAGAGATGCTGGATGGATTACTTTATACGCAGGTCTAGCAGGAAATGCCGGTGTATGTTTGATTCCAGAAATTCCATTTACCATTGAAAATATTGCTAAAGCAATTAAGAAACGTGATGAAATGGGATTACCTTATACAGTAGTAGCTGTTGCTGAAGGAGCAAAATATGCTGATGGAACAAAAGTTATTGGTAAAATCGTAGAAGATAGTCCAGATCCAGTACGTTATTCAGGATTAGCTGCTAAAGTAGCTGATGATCTTGAAAAAGTAATTCCAAATCATGAAGTACGTTCTGTCAATCCAGGACATATTATTCGTGGTGGAGATATTACAGCATATGATCGTATTTTATCAATTCGTTATGGTGTGGCTGCAGTTGAACTTATTAATGAAGGTAAGTTTGGTAATGTTGTTACAATCAATGGTGATAAGATGGGATATACTTCATTAGAAGAAGTAATAGGTGCAGCTAAGATTGGTCAACAAAAACATGTTGATCCAAATGGAGAACTTGTTAAAGCAGCTAAAGCAATTGGTATTTCATTTGGTGATGAATAATAATAGTAAAAAGAGGTTTCTTGATGAAACTTCTTTTTTATTGGACAAATAATCCAATAGAAATCAAGGTTTATATCATGTATAATACTTTTAGTAGTACATAATAATACAGATTAGGAAGTGAGTTGATTGTATGAAGTTAATACCTACAGGAATTGAAAATTTTAAAACGATGATTGATAAAAATGCATATTATGTAGATAAAACAAATCTAATTGCAGATATCTTAAATGAACAAGTTGTTTTATATACAAGACCTCGAAGATTTGGTAAGACACTTAATATGTCTATGCTGTATTATTTCTTTTCTATCAAAGAAAAAGAAAATGCTTATTTATTCAATGATTTATATATTTCAAAAAATAAGGAAGCTTTAGAACATCAAAACAAGTATCCAACAATACTTATTTCTTTAAAAGAAATGAAAAGTTCTTCCTTTAAAGCTCAAATAATTGCTTTTTCTAATATCATCTATGAATTATTAGAAAAAAATTTGGAAATATTATCTTCAGCTCAATTAACTGATACAACAAAGAAAAAACTAAATAGTTTGCATGATGAAACAACATCAATTGAAGATTTAAAATTTTCACTAAGGGTTATATCTAATGCCTTATATACTCATTATCATCAAAAAGTGATTGTTCTTATTGATGAATACGATGTTCCATTACAATCAGCTTATCAAAATAATTATTATGATGAAATGGTAGATTTTCTAAGAAGTGTCTTTTCTTCAGCGCTTAAAACAAACGATGCTTTAGAAAAAGGAATCATGACAGGATGTCTTAGAATATCTAAAGAAAGTATCTTTACTGGTTTAAACAACTTTAATTCTTATTCTCTTTTAAATAATAGAGGTAGTGAATATTTTGGCTTTAATGAAAATGAAGTCAAACAGTTATTAGAAGATTATCAATTATCATCTTATATGGATGAAGTCAAAGAATGGTATGATGGTTATCTATTTGGAAATATAGAAATCTATAATCCTTGGAGTACACTCATGTATGTTGATAAAAAATCACATTTTTCTTCATATAAACCTACTTCCTTTTGGGCAAATACTAGTGGTAATGATCTTGTAGTCAATTATATCCAAAATGGTAGTGATGAACTCCATGAAGAATTTGAACAATTGATTCAAGGCAAATCCTTAGAAAAATACATCAAGCCAGAACTTACTTATCGAGAAATGGATCATATCAATAATATCTATAGTTTTCTTTTACTTACAGGTTACTTAAGAGTTATTGAAGATTTAGGAGAAAACAAATATAAACTGGTTATACCAAATAAAGAAGTCTATGAAATCTATAAGCAATCTTTTATGAGTTATTTTGAAGATTATACTTTTGTAAGAAAAGAAGATCTCTATCAATGTCTTGTTAGAGAAGATGTTGATCAAGCTAATGAAATATTAGGGGATATCTTATCAAGAAGTATCAGTTACTTTGATAACCAAGAATCTTTCTATCATGGATTTCTAGTAGAACTCTTCAGTGGTAAAAAAATCAAGTCAAATAGAGAAGCCATGCATGGAAGATTTGATTTATGTATTCTCCCTAAACAAATCTTTCAAACGGCGCTTATCTTAGAATGCAAACATTCTAAGAGTGTTAAAGAACTTGTAAGTGACGCAAAAGAAGGAGCAAAGCAAATCATTGATAATAAATATGAAGATGAAATTATTAATGATGGTTATTTACATGTAAAAGGATATGGGATATCCTTTTATAAGAAATACTGTTATATTGTTAAAGCAGAAAACAGTTAAATATACATCACTTAGGAATAGCGGCTTTATGAAATAACATGATATTTTTAAAACGAAGCTAATTAGATAACATGAGGTTTTTTCGGCGCTCTAATTAATCGAGTGCTTTAGCGAAATTCTCTCTAAATTATTAAGGGGGATATTGATGTGGAATCAGTATTCCCTCTAAAATATT